>NZ_VPEG01000125.1:0-1888 GCF_013417275.1 Acinetobacter sp. YH16038
CATTTTTGGATTTTTATCATTTAAATAAGTATCTGATATTTATATTAATATACAAGTGTACTTCGTATAATATCCATTATGTTAAATGGGTGGATTATTTTCATTAATGATCCCAAAAGCTTTTCTCCATGCCTGAGGGCTGGTGCCATATTTTTCACGAAAATTTTTTCTAAATGACACGGTATTATTAAAACCTGAAAGCTCGGTTATCTTTTCGATAGACAAGTTTGTCGTTTCTAAAAGTTCACAACTTAATCTGATTCTTTCAGTATTCAGCCAATCGACTAGGGTCATGCCTGTCGCTTTCTTAAAATGCCGTGTGAACGTCCTGCGTGTCATATGTGTCCGTTCAGCGAGGCTTTCAATATTATGTTGTAAAGCTAAATTCTTTCTTAAAAAATCAAGTAATACATTAATTTGTGCATCTTGGCTCGATTCTGCGACTGGCTGTTCAATAAACTGAGCTTGCCCACCTTCACGGTGAGGCGGGATCACCATTACTCTAGAGACTTTATTCGCAATTCGTGCATTATAGATTTCTCGTACCAAATATAGGCAGCAGTCTAATGCTGCGCCTGTTCCTGCAGAGGTTACGATCCTTTGGTCTTCTACATACAGGGCATCATGATCAAGCTGAACCTGTGGAAATCGCTCACTAAAATCTTGTTCAGCCATCCAGTGCGTAGCTGCTTTTTTATGATCAAGTAAACCAGCATATGCCAATGCATAAGTTCCATAGCATAACCCTACAATTCTAATTCCAGTCTGATATGCACAATTTAGGGCATCGATAAGTACTTGTTCAGGCTCATGATTAAAATCATCCCATCCAGGAATAATAATAAGATCCGACTCTTTAATGAGTTCAATCCCACCATCAGGGATAATCATCATAGACTGTTCTGTTTTTACGGGTTGGCCATCTATAGAAAAAATTTTCAGATCAAATAAGCGTTTATCTTTAATCTTGATATTAAAAATGATATGGGGGATAGAGAAGTGAAATGGATTTATATTGGGATAAACGAATAATCCAATCACTGGTATAGCCATTCGATCTACCTCTCTAAAATAATAAATATAGCATGTTGTCCCAATAGTTTCGATGATTGTCCTTAAGGACAATTTTATTATTTGATTTTTCCTATCATGATTCGAGTATGACTCAATGATTGGATCTGGAATATGAATAAAATTTTAAGTAGCTCTGTTATTGCACTCTCTCTGGCAATGGCTTCAGTCCATTTATATGCGAAGGATCAGGTGGTTCAGCGAGATACTTCTAAAGTTACGCATATACAAGAAATTCGCAATGCAACGATTAAAGTAACCTATGCTGATACAACCTTTTTAATTGACCCAATGTTTGCTAAAAAAGGGTTCTATGAAGGTTTCCCCGATACTCATCGTAGCTATTTACGGAACCCATTAGTCGATTTGCCTATCAAGCCCGAAACGATTTTAGAAGGTGTAGATGCGGTAATCGTGACCCATACCCATTTAGATCATTGGGATGATGCAGCACAAGCGGCTATTCCGAAAAACATGCCCTTGTTTGTACAGAATAAAGAAGACCAAAAAGTCATTCAGTCACAAGGCTTCAAAGATGTCCGTGTATTAACGCAAGCCACCTTTGAAGGGATTAAGCTCACTAAAACTGGTGGCCAACATGGTACTGATGCCATGTACCGTATTCCTAAGCTTAAAGCTGGATTAGGCGAAGCAATGGGGGTGGTATTTGAAGCTGCTGGTCATGAAACTGTTTATGTAGCAGGAGATACCATCTGGCGTTCTGAAGTTGATCAAGCGATTCAAACATTTAAACCTGATGTGATTGTCTTGAATACAGGTAACGCCTTGGTTGATGGCTTTAAAGAATCCATTATTA
>NZ_VPEG01000126.1:0-1871 GCF_013417275.1 Acinetobacter sp. YH16038
TGTACCTACCGTTTAAAATCGAAAGGGAGCTTGTAATCAGAGAAAAGGCGAGCGTGAAATTTTGATGATGCTCAATCGCTCGTAGACACTCGCTCGGTTCTTATTATCTAGGTTTTAATTATTTAATGGAGCTAATCAAAGTTGTGAAACATTGATCAAAGAATAGGCGTGGAACATGAAAAATCATAAAAAAAGCCCGAACAGGGATGCTCGGGCTATAAACTAGAAACTACAGCGTTGAATTATAAGGATAATTATACAGCATTTCGTATAACGTGTATTATGTTAATTTTAGGAATTCTAAACTTGAGCAGAAATTAATGTGGATTTAAATTTACGAACTTCATCATTCAGTACGTGAAGTTCTGTTGATCTTATTGCATTACCTAAATGCATCATTGCTGCAACTGTTACTTGAGGAGGTTGAGCCAGAATTACTTGTCCATTATTATTTATTAGCGGCCCCGCATATAATATACCAACTAAATGAATTCGACTTTTATCCATATAATAAGTATTAGTTTTTCTGTCTAAATACCCCTTTTTATCATATAAAAAAATTGGTGATCCAGAGGATCCTGGGAAACAAGCCATATCAACCATAAACTCTTGTTTTCCATTATATAGTTTTGCAAGAGAAGAGGCCGTTATTCCCTTACGAATAATAGGTAGATGGTTTACCTCATCAGAAATACCATTAGGACAGCCAATCATTGTTACTTCTTCAATAGCATCAAAATATTGCCAATCATCGGTATTCGGTATTAATGATAAATCTAAAAATTTATAGAATATTGGCATACCTTGATCTATTGCTTGATTTATCAAACCTGCAATAGAGATAGCACATAAATCAATTTTCGTATCAGGATGATAGATAACCTGTTTATCGTTTATCCCAATGCTTAGTTCGACAAAATTTCCTGAAGGTTCTCCTTCATTATTCTTTACATGACAAATGATTTTTATTTGATCACTCTTTTCTATTACATGTTTGTTTGTCACCAGAGCTAGAAAGCAATTTTCTCCATCATTATCGAAGGCTGTGAAGAATCCAGTCCCTGTACTATGAGCTTTTCCATTTAAGTATGCAGTAATTTTTACTGTTGAATAAAGTAATTCCTCAGCCACACTCATAGTTTTATTCATAAATCTTTTCCGATAGTCACAATAAATATTCTTATTTTTTATCATAGTATTAATCTTTATTTTTTATTTTAATCAATAAAATAAATACTTCATTCTGACAAAATTTAAATCAATATATTTTTTCATTTAACATAATGGTGGTTATACGAAATTAGTAGTTTTTACGCGGAATTCCTAACGTATTCATCTTTTGTCTTATATCTTTATTTTTACCAATAGGTAAAATATTTTCATAACCTACATCGAAAAGTAGGTAATTAAGAAAAAAATTACAGCGTTTTATAAGCCTTATAGTAACGGGAGAGACTATAGGGCTTTTTATTTATCTTAATATTCATATATCTATGATAAAGCCATGATGCTCTGCGATATAGAAAACCGGCTTGAGAATAGACCGGTCTTTTATGATATTTGCTAAAATACTCTTTTGAAATATAAAAAACTAAGCGTGTATAGCACTGGGTCTAGGTGTTTTTTGGGCTTAGTTATTAGCGTTATTTAAATAAGTATAAGTGGCTTTGTTGCATAAATATGTAAGCATCTGATTTAAATAAATTTAATTTTGGATCAAAAAATAATCAAAACTTTTAAAATCATATAGTTATGAAATCTTTGTGCAACAAAGCCAGTATAAGTCAATTTTTACCTAAGGGATTTGCTTTTCAACTAGTTCCAATTTCTTTAATGCTTGCCCTTTTTTATGATCATTATCAATCTTTACA
>NZ_VPEG01000127.1:0-1811 GCF_013417275.1 Acinetobacter sp. YH16038
TACTTTTTTCCATGCAAAACCAAGCACCGGCCCTACGTCACTTTAGCCAATTTTCCAATCCAAGATCCGGCACATGCCGGGATTTTTTTGTCACACACCACGCATCTAACGATGACACCCCTCAAAGCCTTACAGGATAAGGATTTCAGCGATTTTTTAGGGTCTCAGAAACGTGTACAGAAAAATGGTCTTTTTTTAGAATAAGTGATTGAATTATCTATTTTTTATGCTGTGCTCATGCTTGTACATCAAAACAACACTTTTTTTAGATAAGATATTGATAAATTTAAGAAAAACTATGTACTCATGGTTGTACATAAAAAAAGCATTATATTTAAATAAGTTTTTGTTTTATAATAAATTAATTCTGTACAAATAGATTTGTACGTAATTTATTTATTCTTTTAATTTAAATTATTGAATTATCTTGATTTAATTTTGTACAAAATCTAATTTTTATAAGAGATGTAATTTATGGGCGAAAAAGTCAAAACTTATGCAGTCAGACTAGATCCACAAGTAGCAGAATTCTACGATCAATTGGCTAATTCAGAAGGAATCAGAACCAGTAAATTGTTCAGTAAAATTTTGACTAATGATTTTCAATCTATTGCTGTTAAGCAGCAGGCAGATCGTATTGAGGATCTGGTGAATCGATTAGAAAAGCGAATAGATGACTTTGAGGAAGATAATAATTTTTCTGAAAAATACTATGAGGATTTTAGTAGTACATACATGATGCTTTTATGGTTATTAATGAAAAATGGTGCTTCTAAAGACGAAATTAGAAGTATGCAAGCTAAGGCCGCTAATTATGCGGAACAAAACTTTTCTTCTAAGGAATCTTAATTTTGGACAATATTATTCAACTTTTAAAACCATGTACGCTTTGTGGAAATGGACAGAATGTACAGCTTTTTGCCGGGTTGATGCTGTGTGAAAGTTGTCAGGAAAATATTAAGCTCACTAATCCAGGCATGTTTGCGGCCAATGATGAGATTGAACAAAAAGCCCAGGATTAACCTGGGTTGCGTATAAGAGTTTTTATGTTAAATATTAGCTAGACACGAGTACTTATAATTAAATGAAAAATGTGCAATATAAACAATATTGTTGAAGTTTTATTCTGTTAAGTTTCGAATATAGCTTAGGAGAGATAGATGGTAGACATTGTTGATCCATCTACACGCAGCCGTATGATGGCTGGAATCAAAGGTAGCAATACAAAGCCTGAATTATTAGTCAGACATTTGCTTCATAAAAAAGGATTTCGGTATCGTTTTCATGTAAAAGATCTTCCGGGAAAACCTGATATTGTTTTGCCAAAATACAGGTCAGTGATTTTTATACACGGCTGTTTCTGGCATGGTCATCAGAATTGTCATCTTTTCAGGTTACCGGCAACGCGGACGGAATTCTGGCAGGAAAAAATCTGCCGTAATCAGGCGAATGATTCCAGAGCTGTAGATATCCTGCGCGCTAGTAATTGGCGAGTCTGCATTGTCTGGGAATGCAGTATTCGGGGAGCCAAAAAAGATCCGGAAAAAGTAGTCAGTACAATTGCTGACTGGCTTGCAGGTGACAGACAGTTTCTTGAAATACGTGACACTCCAAGAGACAGATGATTTTTCAAGTAATACAGCCATACTTATTTATCTGATGACAGGTCAAGCTCCTTGTATTCATCATATAGACAAGCTGAATTGACTGCTGACACCCTGAACTGGTTGCGTTTTTTCTGTTTCCATTTGCCTGTATTCACATCTAGGGCATATTTGCATCCAGGATCATGAACCACTATTCCTGTCGCC
>NZ_VPEG01000128.1:0-1752 GCF_013417275.1 Acinetobacter sp. YH16038
GGCAATTTTTTGGTTAATATTTTCGTGAGTTTTAGAAAAAGCAAAAGCAACTCGGAATTCGCTTCGCTCATGAGTTTTTTATGCTCGCTTCGCTCGACCTAGATGCAAATTAAATCTGTTCGCACCCTTCGGGATGCTCTATATCTAAGTCTGAGCAGTAAAGGGGAGCTTGTAATCAGAGAAAGAGCAGGGCAAAATTTTGATAGTGTTCAATCGCTCGTAGACACTCGCTCGGCTAATCCCTGTTAGCCTCAAAAAGAAAAGCACAAAGCGAACGGAGTGTGAGCAACATAACGGTAGATCACTTATTCCCCCCTCTGATTACTGCTTTTGCTGAATTGGATTACATATTCAAGTCAAAATCATTTCTCGGTTGTGGCTGTTTGAGTTCATGACTTGATAATTCAATGCTGTTTTGTTGTTGTGATGGGTTTTTAATTTCGTGAATATCATTTTTGATCGTCTCAAAGCCTTTCAAACATGATTGATATAATTCTCTTGGTTCTTTGAGATGGGAATTTCTAGGCTCTAAAATCTTCTCACATTCAAGATATCTCAACATTCTTCGGTCGTTTTTGATGATTTCATCTAACTTTCTACACTCGCTGTGAGTGAGATTTTTACTTGATCGATTTATGTATTCTTCTATATTTTTAATTTTTTTACTCGTTAAAACAATCAGTTGTATTTGATTCTGATTTTTATATGCTTGCTGTTGTTTTTCACTGATTTCTTTGTGATAAGCAACATAATCGGGGTAATAACCGTCGCTTCTTAAATATTTAAAATCAAGAGCTGGCTTGGGTTTGAGTCGAATTTCTGTTATTCCGATTTCTAGTCGTTCAAGTTTTCGATTAATTTCGTCAAGTTCTCTAGAGTTTTCCCAAGCATGTTGATCTGCTTGCTTTGCATCTGCAAATCTTCGTAGAAGTCGCTCGGAACTTTCAATTGCAAGATTTTCGAGAGTGCTCTCTCGATGTCTGATTGTTGTGTGCTGATTGTTGTTTGAATCGGTTCTAAATTTGCTGTTACTAAGTTGCTGACAATGATTTTTAAATCCAGTTGACTCAATGATTTGGTTAATTGCTGACTCAATTGGATTTTCAAGTTTTCTTGAAATGCTTGCTGTAACTGCTCGGAAAAACTCCCCTGTTCGATTTTGGCTATTTCGGATTGTTGTGCTGAAATCAAGGTTTGCTGTTGTTTGAGTTGAGTTTTTAAGCTCTGCTCTACTTCGCTGTATTCGCTCAAGATTGTTTTTAATGAATTGATTTGTTGAATCAATAAGCTGTTTTGTTCTGATAACAAGTTGTTTTGCTCTGTTAAGAAGTGGTCGATTTCTGTCTGCATTGCTTACCTCCGTTGGATTTCCAACATTTTGATTTGATTTCTGATTTGCTGACTGTTCTGCTGAATTATTTGTTCTTGTGCTTCGATGGTCTTTAGATTCATGCTGGCTTGATAGCTCAGATAAAAACTCATTAAAAGACTCAGTATTCCAAAGCTGATTACCCCCCAAAGAATGTATTTCGATCTCTGATTGCTTAGCTTTTCTGAAATCAGTGTTTGTATTTCGCTCTCGATCTGTACGCTTTGGTTCGCTATCGCTTGCTGTACTTGGGTTTGTATGCTCTTTTGTAGACTCTGCTTGTCGATTGAAAGGCTCTGCAACTGGCTGTTGATGTGGTTCTGTAGAGCCTGAATTGAGGTTGAAAACGAATCTATGCTCGATTTCACTTTTGATATTTCCGA
>NZ_VPEG01000129.1:0-1745 GCF_013417275.1 Acinetobacter sp. YH16038
CGTAGCTGTGTGACCGCACTGCCTTCATGGACTGTTGCTTGTAACCCGTTATTTTGATCTGCATAACTGCGGTGGTCTACTTCGGATAAGTAGCCTGCTCTAGCTAGATGCTTGTTAGTTAGGTCGGCAAATGCTTCTCTCCAGTGGCTTACAGTCTGACTAGAATTTTCTTTGTTAAAATCTCGGTTTCTCTTTTTGGCAAAGTCGCCAGTTTCAAGGTCGATCTGACGACCTGTAAACATGATATGTGCATGATAGTTACGTTCATCACTTCCGCTTGCGGTATGTGGTGCGTGAATGGCTGCATCCACGATTACGTCATGTCGTTTTACAATTTCCTGGCATAACTCATTGAGTAAGGATTGACGTTGTTCAGCATTGAGTTCATGCGGAAAAGCAATTTCAAATTCTCGAGCGAGGTTAGCGTCTTTTCTACGTTCAACTTTCTCAACAGCATTCCAAAGTTGATTGCGGTCTAATAATTCAGATTTTGTATTTTTTGGTGCATAAATTTGTGTGAATTCTACACCTGTTTTTCTTGTGTAATCTTGTTCTTTACCTTGTCTTTCATCAATCAGTTTTTCACCTGAACGATAAGCAGCACATGCAACGGCTGAACGCCCTGCACTTCGGCTTATTGTCTTAACTGAAAAATGATAGATTGCCACTTTGCCTTTTGCTCTTAAATTCGATTTCGAATTTCACCAATCTGCATAGATTGGTTTGGGGTTGTAGGGGATGTTCCCCTGCCGTACTTCCATTGAAAAAATCAAAGATTTTTATCAATGGTAAAGTGCGCCCTTCGGGAAAACCACAATAGCAGACAGTACCTTGAATTTCAATTCATGTACGCTTATGCTAGCTGTGGTTTTTTAGGTATTAGAGTGACGATGAAAGTAGAATCTTTAGAACAACAGATTGCGAAACAAGAAGAACGCTTAAAACAGCTTAAAGCACAGAAGCAAGCTGTTCTCGCTCGTGAAAAAGCCAAGCAAAAAGAACAAGAGCGAAAGGATGATACGAGACGTAAAATTCTATTGGGCTCTTACTTGCTCAAAAAGATGGAAAATGAAGTCAATAAGGAAAAAATACTTGCTGAAATGAACGAGTATTTAACTGAAGAAAGAGACAGAAAGTTATTTAATCTTTAAGGTTTTAATATTCAAATTTCGTATAAGAGATTTTATGTTAAATAATTTTTAAGTCTTACTTTAAATTAATGATTAATTTAATTTTATATTGATTAAACTTCATATTTAAGAGTAATAAAGTATAAGATTAAGTATTATTTTTTAGAGTTTTTGGAGTGTCTGTTGGGATTAATAGTTACAGAAAGTAAGGAGGTATATTTTGATCCAAACCGTGAATTTTTAGTTAACACATCTATAGAGTCTAATCCGCAATCACAGCGGTATAGCGGGGTCTTAGTCTATAGTATTTTCAGAAGGTTACATACTCAATCGAACGGGCAAAATAATCCAGGGGATGGAAATCCTTTAATATTTGCTTTGAAAGAGATGAAAGGATATTCCATTACTACTGAAGAATGGGGGAAATTTTCAATTAACAGAGATTTAATAATAAAAAAAATCATCAATAAACATCTAATATTTAATAATATTTTATGCATACCATCATCAAGTAATGTTGTTTATGATACAGCTATATCAATTAGTAACTGTGATAGTTTCAAAGAGCCTGTATCTGTTTATGAAGCTTGTTTTGAAAAAAAAACTATAAGTGAA
>NZ_VPEG01000130.1:0-1742 GCF_013417275.1 Acinetobacter sp. YH16038
GCCAGGTCCTTAGTTGATCGCTATGGCGTGATTGCAGATTTAGCTATCCATGAACCCAGCAAAGGCGGAAATGATAAAAATCATCATGCCCATATCATGCTGACCACCCGAAAGGCTGAATTAGACCCTGAAAATAATCTGATTTTGACAACAAAGGCAGAGATTGAACTCAGCAACGCCAAAAGAAAGACCCTCAACATGGGTACAACCCAAGAGGACATTAAACAAATTCGGGCAATGTGGGCAGACTTAGCAAATCACGCTTTGGAACAAGCAGGACAACAGCAAAAAATTGACCACCGCAGCTATGCCGATCAGAACAACGGACTGCAAGCCACGATTCATGAAGGGACTTCGGTCACTCAATTACGCAGAAAAGGCATCGGCACCGAAATCAGCCGTTATAACGACAAGGTAAAACAGCACAACGCCCAATACCTGAATCAAAAAGAACAGCACAAAGAAACCACGCTACAGCGTGGCTTTAACCGTGTTGAGCAAGGCTTTGACCAATGGCAAAAAGACCAAGAAGCCAAACGCCTAGAGCTAGAACGCCAAGCGGAAAAACAGCGAGAAATGAAACGAGCCGAGCAAAAGGCATCACCTAATTTGAATAAAGGCGGATGGTCACGATGAGCAACCAAAACGATGATTTAGACGACCAGTTATATATTTTATTGGCATCCATGAAGGAATACAGGGAAGCCATAGCAGACGATAACAAGCGATTAGAGGCGTTTTACAACAAAGTGGCTAGCGGGATATTAGAGCAGAGCAAAAAAAACCTAAATAACGCAAATCAGGAAGCTACACGCGCCCTTCAAGGACGTATTCAGGAACTAGACAAGGCTACTGATAAACTAAACTATAGATTTATTGCCTTGTTATGTGCAATTTTCCTCAGTCTGGTACTGGTTTTTCTTTCTTTCATATTTTTATTCATTCCAAGTTTTGATGAGATCAAAGAACGTCGTGCAGAAGCAGCTTGGCTAGAACAAAGATATAACCTAGATATTAAAAACTGTAATGGTAAATCCTGTGTCCGGATCATGAAAAATGACTGTCACGGACCAAACAAAGATTATTGCGTGATTGACCCTAAATAATGCTTTTTAAAGCGGAGCTGCAATCCAATAACCGTGGTTAGCGCAAACATCAGGAATAGGGTCAGTAATAGATCGAGGTTTCGTTGGGTACTGGCCTCCACCAAGTCTAATTTCATCACCTACAAAAACTTTATGATTATTAAATTTGTTGGTAATACTGATCCTACCGTCACTTGTATATTCTAACTCGCTGCTACTAGCCCAGATAATAAAAGGGCTGGTATCACTGTTTAGACGAATACAACCATGTGGATCTAAATGTAATTTGCCACCTGCAAGTGAAACCATATAAGTCTTCACTTCGGGACTTTGCTTGATAAAAAATACTGGTTTTACAGGTTCTATAATATTAGAAACTAAAGCAGGCTTTGCCATGCAGCCAGTAAGCACAGAAATAATGAAAAAACTTTGGGCTAAATTATATATTTTCATAGTCAACCAAGTTATGAGATGGGACAGTACTTTGCTTGGTTTCTTTCGTTATTCAATTTATACCGGTGCACGCAAAGTGGCTCGACTTTGAAACATGGCTAAAGCCCTATTTCAAAGCATCGAGCAAAATTTTAATTAAACACGTTTCAATGCCATGATATGACGAACCATCTCGTTAATATGCTGTTTTTTTTCATCATCTTG
>NZ_VPEG01000131.1:0-1724 GCF_013417275.1 Acinetobacter sp. YH16038
AGGTTCAATCAAAAATAGAATATGTAAAAAGATCATTGAAAATAAGTATAGAAAAAGGGGTGGATATATTTCGCCATCAATTCGGGCGTTGGTTGGGGTTCTTCCGTCAATGGTTCGGGGATGATGAAACATGTATACAGGCTTTGGCACATGATTTCAGTGTTCCAAAACGATTTAATATGACTAAACAGGATTGGACTAGGGTGCATCCTGATTTTTGTGTTCCTTAGGCTATTTGTGATTTGTGATTTTTAAGGGCGCACTTTACCATTGAATCAATGAGTGCTTAACAGAGATGGCGGAGTGCCATCGAACTGACGGACTATGAGTTACTAGCCTTTTCCTCTCTGATTACCAATTTGAAGGCATTTGCGCCTAATGACAGGTACAGCGAAGCCGAATGGAAGGGGAAGGTTGTGTGGTGTGTGGCGTACCGTGTACGCACACCCACACCACACAGCCTTGATTTATATTATTTGTTTAGTGTAGATTGTTTATTGCACGTAAGAAGCTAACAAGCGAAGTCCTGTGAAGTTAAAGACCTGAACGCAATAGATCGACAGGCACAAAAGCAGCAGGCATAAAAATGGGCTATCAGTGCGTCAACACCATAGCCCTTGATGAACATTAAGAAGGAATGTCCATGACTAAATTTTATGGGGAAAATACCCCTTTTACAACTGCTACACCTGAAAACTATTCTAAATTCGCCAATGATTTCCTGAAAAATCGGACTTTACCCACTGTCAGCCCGTGGGAGTGCCACGTTAGTAATACGTGGCAAAACTCGAAGGCTCAAATTCCATCTAACGAAGTCCTAAAAGATTGGCAAGCGGCTAACGAAGTAAAGTTGGTTATTGATGATCAAGGCAATCCAAAAATCCTACTGGTGTCTGCACCTGCTGAACATGAAATAGCGTTTATAGATTGGATTTCATTCTCCTTAAAGCGTTACACGTTTTCGGATCACTATATTGGACTCTCAGAAGAATTTATTAACGATGCCTGCATAGAAGCAATGGGGGAAAAGTTAGAGCAAATTTTCGGATTTAAAGTCGGTAAAAAAAGAAAAAATGGCAAAAACTTCTATGAACAATGTTATGAAATTATTAATCATGATGATGTCGTGGTCGGTGATCTCTGCATAGGTGGTCAAAACAACACAATGCTTGTGATGTTATCTGGTCAGGGTTGCTTGATGGGTGACTACGGCTGGCAAGAAAAGTTATATCAATTCTTAAATAAGGCGCAAGGCGCAAAAATTACAAGACTGGATTTAGCACATGATGACTACGATGGTACTTATTTAGATATTGATGATCTGAATGAAAGAGAAACGAACGGGGAATTTTACTATTTTGGAAAGCCTGCACGTGTAACTTGGTTCGGTGATTGGAAATATTTAGATAGAGATAAGCTAGGGCGTACTTTGCAGATCGGTTGCCGTACTTCAGATAAAATGCTTAGGGCTTATGAAAAAGGAAAGCAATTAGGGGATAAAAATAGCGACTGGTTAAGGGTTGAGGTTGAGTTAAAAGCAAAACATACAATTATCCCTTTTGATGCGATTATAAATCCCTCTGATTACTTCATTAATCTGTATCCGTGTTTTAAAGACCTGTTTAAATACGATGATCAGGTTCAATCAAAAATAGAATATGTAAAAAGATCATTGAAAATAAGTATAGAAAAAGGGGTGGATATATTTCGCCATCAATTCGGGC
>NZ_VPEG01000132.1:0-1718 GCF_013417275.1 Acinetobacter sp. YH16038
CAGCAAGGCTTTCACAGCTAATAAGTACACCAATTCCGACATATAAGTACACCAATTCCGATATTTTAGCCCCAATAAGTACACCAATTCCGACATATAAGTACACTAATTCCGATGATATTGACACGTACATTACAAAGGTGTACAAATACACTTGAATTATAAAAGTGTACAACAATGAAAAATGACTTAGTTGTAAAAGATAATGCGTTGATTAATGCTAGTTATAGTCTTGGTCTTGTCGAACAGCGATTGATTTTATTAGCTATCGTTATTATTCGGGAACATACTCATAACATGCACCTTGACTATATTGCATTCAATAAACCAATTGAGATTACAGCAGAAAGTTATATTAATACGTTTGGTGTAAGCCATAGCACAGCATACGAAACACTAAAGGATGCCTGTAAGTCTTTATTCTCAAGACAGTTTAGCTATCAAGAACCTAGAGAAAAAGGTATTGCTCATAAAACGACTCGCTGGGTGTCTGATATTGCTTATATTGATAATTCTGCAACTATAGAATTTACTTTTGCTCCAGCGGTCTTACCCCTAATCACTTATCTTGAACAACACCTTACAAGCTACGAATTAAAACAAGTTGCCAATCTAACAAGCGGTTATGCTATTCGCCTATACGAACTTTTAATTGCGTGGCGTAGTACTGGGAAGACACCAATTATTGATTTAAATGAATTTCGTTTAAAACTTGGAGTTGGAGATGAAAAATATCAAAGAATGGGGCAATTTAAAGAAAAAGTTTTACATATTGCTATTGAGCAACTTAACAAACATACAGACATTACCGTAACTTATGAGCAACATAAGCAGGGGCGTACAATTACAGGGTTTTCATTCAAGTTTAAGCAAAAAGTACAACCTAAAATTGAAACTAAACGAGATCCCAATACCCCTGATTTTTTCATCAAAATGACCGATTCCCAACGTCATTTATTTGCAAACAAACTGTCTGAAATGCCTGAAATGGGGGCATATTCTCAAGGTACAGAAAGCTATCAGCAGTTTGCTATTCGTATTGCAGACATGCTTTTAGAGCCTGAAAAATTCAGAGAGTTATACCCTTGCTTAAAAAAGGCAGGATTTGGTAATTAAAAAAAAGGAGCTTCAGCTCCTTTTTTTTAATTTTATTCTTTGGCTGGCTGTCCTATCGAATCTAACTGATTAATCAGTTCCGCATTTACTTCTTCGCCCGACTTATTGGCAGTATCTTTACTTTCAAATCGTGATGAATCTTGGAGTTCTTTTTTCATACGTTCACGGTCTTCGTCTGTAATTTCTTGCGGAGCAGGTACTTGTTGCGCTTCTTGGCGTACTTCTTCCACAATCTCAGGAGACGATGCTTGCACTCTTACATGTTCTGGTTCTTCTTTATTTTTGCTGCATGCAGTAAGGGTAATAACTGACATTGTTAATAAAGACATTAAAATTTTATATTTCATAAAGAATATCCAGCTTAATTGTTATTCATCGAAGGTAAATCAAAAAGTATTCTATCCCGATCCTCTATTAAATAATCATTAAGTTCAGCGAGTATTTTTTCTTTGTTGGCTTCATTGGATTGCATTTTTTTAATCAAGTAAGAACCAAGTAAGATTTTACGCCGAGTATCATCCTTGCGTTCTTGCTCTTTCTGCTTTGTTCTTTCTCTTGCTTCAATAGCCTGTTTCTGAGCTTTTAACTGTTTCAGCTTCTCC
>NZ_VPEG01000133.1:0-1714 GCF_013417275.1 Acinetobacter sp. YH16038
CTTAAATACCCCCCTTAATAAGATGGGGGTAACGGTATCCGATCCATGACGGAATTAACTTCCAAAACAGAAATGGAAGTTAAAATTAACTTCCAAACTAAAAATATTTCCCATAAAAAAACCGACCATATTGATTTATGATCGGCTTTAGTTTTATATTGGATGCACGGTTATTAATTACTGATAATAATTAATAACGAAAGTTATGTGGTTTGGCGACCGATATAAGATTCAAGATTAAATCTCCGTGCTGTTAGATGATTATAACGTTCGTAGAATTAAAATAAATCCTCTTTCGTTCTTAATCCGTCCAAATAATTAATTTCCGTCCTTGATGTGGGTGGGAGGTACAGTGACGCCAGCGCATTTTAGGTTTAAGTCTGCTACTGGGGGATCTGAACAAAGCAGACAACGGCATGAGTAGTCATAAAACGCTGATCGTGAGTATATTGGGGTAATCCCTTGCGGTGATCATTAAAAGGCGTTTATAGGCGGTTTTGGACGTGTTCAGGGGGTGATCTATGCCCTAACCAAGACAAGCGCAGCAATAGACTGTAATGCGCTCCTGTGAAACGATGGCTCGGCTCCGTAGTGATGCCTTACATTGTTCGGGTAATACTGCTTAGGGTGCTTTTAGTGCTCTAGGGTGAGTATTTCCTGATCTTCTCTAACTCTCACCATAATGATAAATCACTAATACTTGAATAGTTAAATAAATAGAGGTTTTTTAAATGGGAAATATTGATATAAATCAAACAGTTGAACACTTAAAAGATTTGTTAGGCAAACAAGTTTCATATAGTATTTGTTTGGGTGGAACAACTTATCAAAGTGATGGTGAGGTTACTTCGGTTGTTTTACATCTTCATGGTGATCATGAGTTTTCTGTAGATGATGGGGATTATTATTCTTTTTCCGAATTGACAGAATTTCAGGTTTTAGATGATCGTTCTATTGTGGACGCTGCTTTTACTGGTCTTATAACGGATAACAAAGATTTTATTGATTCATTAAGCAAGCCTACCCCGTAGCCACAGGACTTGTAAGGGGTTCGACCCCTTAACCCCAAAGGGCGCACTTTACTTGAATTTCAGCTTTTAGCCTCAAGTTAGTTTTATATCTCCAGTCAAAATGCCCTTAAGTCTATCTTTTAGGGCATTTTTTTGATCTTGGTATATTTAGTATATTTACGAAATCTCACGTAATGCTTGTATAGCAAGGCTTTCAGAGCGAATGTCTATGAGCGAACTGAAGCTTTATGCTTCTTAAATCCTTTTTTTCCCTGATTACAGCTCCCGTATGCGTCCAGATCGGTAGAACTTAGGCGTCGTCCCGCGCCGACACAAAGAAAAGCAAAATACTGGCATTTTGTCGCGTGTGCCGACCTACGGATCGGACATCACGCGACAAAATGCCAGTTCAAGGATTTTTTAAACGAAAGCGGTCATTTTTCATTGCTATTGCGTCCTGCTTGCACACGGATTAACATAATCAGGAAATTGATCAAAAAATGATCCAATACTCCGAGTTTATAGGGGGGGTTGAAAGGAATTTCTTAAATACCCCCACTAATAAGATGGGGGTAACGGTATCCGATCTATGCGCTCAATCTAAAAAAATCCAAATATTTTCCATAAAAAAAACCGACCATATTGATTTATGATCGGCTTTAGTTTTATATTGGATGCACGGTTATTAATTACTGATAATAATT
>NZ_VPEG01000134.1:0-1686 GCF_013417275.1 Acinetobacter sp. YH16038
AAAGATGCTATGGATTGGTGGCAGAAACAAGGCGGATCTGTATTACTTCTTACCCTTACTGTTCCTCATTATTCAGATACTGACATCAAACAACTAAAAAAAGACCTGAAAAAAGCATACTCAAAATTCTTTAAGGGTGTCCGTGCATCTAAAGATATGTTTGAGCGTTGGCAAATAAAACACTATATCTCATGCTTTGAAATTACCCACGGTGCAAATGGATTCCATCCCCATTATCACGTTTTATTATTTGTTCCTTACTCTTTAGGCAAAGAATCATTACCAGGTATTAAGCAGGATATGTACAACATCTGGAAAGATTGCTGTGAGAAATCAGGATTAGATACTCCAAGTGAAAAACACGGATTAGATTTACAAGGCGGAAATGAAGCAGGTAGTTATGTTGCAAAATGGGGCTTAGAGCATGAGATGACTAAGGGTCATATCAAAAAAGGAAAAGAAAATTCCCGCACCCCTTTTGATATTTTGAGAAGTTATTCAGATTCAGAAAATGAAACAGATGCCAATCTGTTCAAATTATATTATTTTGCTTTCAAAGGCACTCGCCAGTTGAATTGGTCGAAAGGTCTTAAAAAGTTGGTTAGTAAAGCAGAAGAAAAAACCGATCAGGAAATTGTAGACGATACCGACAACGTAGCGGAGCTGCTTTTTAAGCTAGATATTGAAATGTGGAATGCTGTTAGAAAACAGAAAAAACAGGGTGAATTACTAGTTGCTGTTGCAGAAGATCAGACACTTAAAAAACCGATGGAACTAATAAGGCAATGCTTACTTAATTATGGATTAATAAGGCATAACAATATTTTGATTTAGGGATCATATTTTTGATTAATCAGAATAAATTGATTTTATTTATTTTTAATCTTATAGTTATAGTCTCAAGGCCGCGCAGTCTTAACTGCTGGTCTAGTCGTTATCCTCTGTTTCACTAAGTGAAAATAAGTTAACGCTGTCTAACAGTTAGGTTAAGTTAGATATTGTGAAGATTTATACAACCTTATAAATCTTCTTCCGAATTTTATTAACGCCTGAGATAAATATCTTGGGCGTTTTTTTATGCTTTATTTTACAGAGCGAGTGTCTACGAGCGAACTGACACAACAAGAATTACAAAATATTCCTTTCTTTGATTACAGCTTTCATCTGAACCAAGATCGGGAGTTTTTCGGCTATGCCGTCGTGCAAATATTTGATTATTTTTTGTTTGGATGTATTATGTGACTATTAGTAACATAAGGTTTTTAGAATGGCAGTTCAAAAACGATTAGCCCTCACAATTCAGCCAGACTACTTGGATTTATTGAAGAAAGTAGCCGATTATCAAAATATCCCTGTATCAACAATGGTTATGGGTTTATTAGACGCACAACGCCCAGTAGTTGAGGCAATGCTTAAAGCTTTTCAGGATATTGAAGCAGGTAAGGATAAACAAAAAATTCTATCTGAACTTTTAGCTTCTGGCCTTGAAGCAGCAGCTCAAGAAATGAGAAAGGATTAAATAGTAAAGCCCCAAGAATGGCAGTTCTTAGGGCTTTGAATTCGTGTACAACCAAATACAACGAGGTACAACCATTGTACAACCAAAACACTCCAAATCAAAGCGAGCGACAAGCCCACGTCCGACATCCCGACGGCTCGCGCGGGTGCGGCGTGGTGTCGAGCGAA
>NZ_VPEG01000015.1:0-95264 GCF_013417275.1 Acinetobacter sp. YH16038
TCCTTGTATGTGCTGCGACTGACGGTCCAATGCCACAAACTCGTGAACACATCCTGCTTTCTCGTCAGGTAGGTGTACCTTACATCGTTGTATTCTTGAACAAATGCGACCTTGTAGACGACGAAGAACTTCTTGAATTAGTAGAAATGGAAGTTCGTGAACTTCTTTCTACTTACGACTTCCCAGGTGATGACACTCCTGTAATCCGTGGTTCAGCACTTGCTGCACTTAACGGTGAGGCTGGTCAATACGGTGAAGATGCTGTTGTAGCTCTTGTTGAAGCGCTTGACTCTTACATCCCAGAACCAGAACGTGCAATCGACCAAGCATTCCTGATGCCAATCGAAGATGTATTCTCAATTTCTGGTCGTGGTACAGTTGTAACTGGCCGTGTTGAAACTGGTGTCATCAAAGTTGGTGAAGAAGTTGAAATTGTGGGTATCAAAGATACAGTTAAAACTACTGTAACTGGCGTTGAAATGTTCCGTAAACTTCTTGACGAAGGCCGTGCTGGTGAGAACTGTGGTATCTTGCTTCGTGGTACTAAACGTGAAGACGTACAACGTGGTCAAGTACTTGCTAAACCAGGTTCTATCAAACCGCACACTAAATTCGATGCAGAAGTATACGTACTTTCTAAAGACGAAGGTGGTCGTCACACTCCATTCCTTAACGGTTACCGTCCACAGTTCTACTTCCGTACAACTGACGTAACTGGCGCGATTTCTTTGAAAGAAGGCGTTGAAATGGTTATGCCTGGTGACAACGTAGAAATGTCAGTAGAACTAATTCACCCAATCGCAATGGACCCAGGTCTACGTTTTGCGATCCGTGAGGGTGGTCGTACAGTTGGTGCTGGTGTAGTTGCTAAAGTAACTGCATAATCATAGAATAGAAAATAAGCTGGAGTTTCGGCTCCAGTTTATCTACAGGCCAGTAGTTCAATTGGTAGAGCGTCGGTCTCCAAAACCGAATGTTGGGGGTTCGAGTCCCTCCTGGCCTGCCAAGTTTTTTTCAAAAGACGCTTGATGTCGGCAAAACTGGTCATATAATAAGTCGCGAAACCTACGACGAGTACAAAAATGTCGAATGATAAATCACGCGACGCATTAAGCGAAGCGGCAATTCCTCAAAGAAATAATCCTGCTGTAGATGTAAGTTCTGGTTCTCCATTAGACATTGTTCTATGGGTTATCGCCTTGATTTTATTGGTCGGTGCTATGATGGTAAACCAATATTTACCTGCATACTGGGCGCCTGCGAATGATATTTGGGTGCGCGTTGGGGTAATTTTGGCTTGTATCGTTGTGGCATTCGGTTTATTATACGCCACCCATCAAGGCAAAGGCTTTGTTCGTCTTCTTAAGGATGCACGAATCGAGTTACGTCGAGTGACCTGGCCTACCAAACAAGAGACTGTGACCACATCTTGGCAAGTCCTTGCTGTTGTAGTAATTGCAGCCATTGTTCTATGGTGCTTTGACTATGTTTTAGGCTGGTTAATGAAGTTTATTATCGGGTAAGAGAGCTATGAAACGTTGGTACATTATTCATGCCTATTCAGGTTATGAAAAACAAGTGATGCGTTCGCTTAATGATCGAATCCAGCGTAGCGCTGTTGCCGATAGCTTTGGTGAAGTCCTTGTTCCTACCGAAGAAGTGGTAGAAATGAAGGATGGCAAGAAGCGTAAATCAGAGCGTAAGTTCTTTCCTGGCTATGTATTAGTCGAAATGGAAATGAACGATGACACTTGGCACATCGTGAAAGAGTGTCCAAAAGTGCTTGGTTTTATTGGTGGTACGGCTGAAAAACCGGCTCCAATTACGCAAAAAGAAGCTGATGCAATCCTTGCACGTGTACGCAATACTGGTGAAGCACCGCGTCCTAAGACCATGTTTGAACCAGGCGAAGAATTACTCGTAATTGACGGTCCATTTACTGACTTTAAAGGTGTGGTGGAAGAAGTGCTTTACGACAAGTCACGCTTAACGCTGACGATTAACGTATTTAACCGACCAACTCAGGTTGAACTGGAATTTCGCCAAGTCGAAAAAACAGTTTAATTTGTTCGGGTTGAAAACGCCTGATTTGCGTGCAAATCAGGCATTGTTGTTGTAACGGTATCGTTACTTGAAATCATTGGGGAGCCTAACGGCGTTTGCACCCAGAGGTAATTTGAAATGGCTAAGAAGATTGACGGCTATATCAAGCTGCAAGTTCCAGCTGGTAAAGCGAATCCATCTCCACCGATTGGTCCTGCACTAGGTCAACGTGGTGTTAACATCATGGCATTCTGTAAAGAATTCAATGCTGCTACACAAAAAGTTGAAGCTGGTCTACCAATTCCAGTCGTGATCACTGTGTACAACGACAAGTCGTTCACATTCATCATGAAAACTCCACCTGCTGCTGTTCTTCTTAAGAAAGCTGCTGGTATCCAAAAGGGTTCTTCTGTACCTAACAAAACTAAAGTTGGTAAGTTGACTCGTGCTCAATTGGAAGAAATCGCGACTACTAAAGAACCAGACTTAACTGGTGCTGATTTAGACGCGCGTGTACGTACCATCGCTGGTTCTGCACGTTCTATGGGCTTGGAAGTGGAGCTATAAGACATGGCAAAGTTAACTAAACGTCAAAAAGCCATTGCTGCTGCTGTAGAAGCACAGAAAGTTTACACTTTAGAAGAAGCTGTAGAAATTCTTACTAGCCTTCCAGCTGCGAAATTCAAAGAATCTTTGGACATCGCTGTAAACCTGGGTGTTGACCCTCGTAAATCTGATCAGGTTGTTCGTGGCGCGACTACTCTTCCTGCAGGTACTGGTAAAACTGTACGCGTAGCTGTATTTGCTCAAGGCGCTGCTGCTGAAGCTGCGAAAGAAGCTGGTGCAGACGTTGTTGGTTTCGACGATCTTGCTGAAAGCATCCAAGGCGGAAACCTTGACTTCGACGTAGTGATTGCTGCTCCTGATGCAATGCGCGTTGTTGGTAAACTGGGTACGATTCTTGGTCCACGTGGCTTAATGCCAAACCCTAAAGTTGGTACTGTAACTCCTGACGTTGCGACTGCAGTTAAAAATGCAAAAGCTGGTCAAGCGCGTTACCGTGTAGACAAAGCAGGTATTATCCACGCTGCGATCGGTCAAGTAGGTTTCTCTGCTGAAGCTGTTCGTCAAAACGTTGAAGCTCTTGTAGCTGACCTCAAGAAAGCAAAACCTGCTACTTCTAAAGGTGTTTACATTCAAAAGATCACTCTAAGCTCTACTATGGGTCCTGGTCTGATCGTTGATGTAGCAAACGTTTCTAAATAAGTTATAAACTTATACAGAATTTTAAAGCCCTGAGTAAGTTTTAAAGCACTGCTTTAAAACTTACGCAAGAAGAAACCGGTTTCGGACTACTTGCGAACTTAGGCAGACTTTGAATTGATAAATGTAAATTTATCAGCGTCAAAGACCTCAGGCGAGGGGAGTTTTATGCTTTCCTCTTAATACTCCAGCCTGCGTAGACGCGGTGGTGTGATTTGTTCATCCTCCGCGTGTGATTTCAGAGATGAATTCACGAATTGGGAGTGTGCTTGTGATCAGGCACATAAATCACCGTTAGGAGGTTTTACAATGGCTCTTCTTATTGAAGGCAAAAAACAGATCGTAGCTGAAGTAAGTGAAATTGCTTCTACTGCATTTGCCGCTGTTGTTGCTGACTACCAAGGTTTAACAGTTGAGCAATTAACTGCTCTTCGTGTTGAAGCTCGTAAACTAGGTGTTAAAACACGTATCGTGCGTAACACTCTGGCTAAACGCGCTCTTCAAGATACTCAATTCAATATCTTGAACGACAGCCTTGTTGGCCCAACAATCTTAGCTTTCTCGACTTCTGAAGACGACATGGGTGCAGCTGCACGCTTGTTCGAAGAATTCGCAAAAACTAACAAAGCATTCGAACTTAAAGCTGCTGCATTTGATGGCAAAGTTTACGAAGGTGCTGAAGTTAGCGTAATCGCGAACCTTCCGAACCAAGAAAAAGCGCTTACTATGCTTGCAAACGTTCTTCAAGCTCCTATTTCGAAATTGGGTCGCCTTATTACTGCGCTCAAAGAGAAAAACGAGTCAGAAGCTGCATAAGCTTAAATTTATTTCCACACCATTCAATTTCCATTTGGAGTTATTCTCATGGCTTTAACTAACGAAGAAATCCTAAACGCAGTTGCAGAAAAAACTGTTCTTGAACTTGTTGAACTAATCTCTGCTTTCGAAGAGAAATTCAACGTATCTGCTGCTGCTGTTGCTGTTGCTGCTGCTCCTGGCGCTGCTGCTGCTGCTGAAGAACAATCAGAATTCAACGTTGAGTTGACTTCTTTCGGTGGTAACAAAGTTGCTGTAATTAAAGCAGTTCGTGAAGCTACTGGTCTTGGCTTGAAAGAAGCTAAAGACATGGTTGAAGGCGCACCTACAGTTCTTAAAGAAGGCGTTTCTAAAGAAGAAGGCGAAGAGCTTAAGAAAAAACTTGAAGAAGCTGGTGCTACAGTTACTCTTAAGTAATTTCTTAAAGGAGCCGGTTTTTTTATAATCGGCTCCAAAAATTGGCTGATGGCTCTTGGGTCATCAGCCTTTTTGCGTTACAATAATCGGCTCGATTTTTGTTTGCATGATATAAAATTCATACAAATTAAAAATAAACATAATGAACAAACGCTTACCAATATTTTTCATTAAAAAAATATTGTTAAGCGTTTTAATACCACTAAAAATTGCAGCATTTGTAAAGAGTGGTGGCCATATCGGCCAGCGTAATTCCTTCTGAGCCCGTTCTGCAGGCGGGCTTGGTTTACACTTTCCGAGGACTCCAGATGGCATACTCATATACCGAAAAGAAACGGATCCGTAAGAATTTTGGTAAATTGCCTAGCGTCATGGATGCTCCGTACCTGCTCGCGATTCAAGTCGACTCGTACAGAACATTCTTACAAGATGGCAAATCACCAAAAAACCGCGAAGATATCGGTCTCCAAGCCGCATTTCGTTCAGTTTTTCCTATTGAAAGTTATTCTGGCAATGCTGCTTTAGAATTCGTTGAGTATAGTCTTGGTAAGCCTGAGTTTGATGTACGCGAATGTATCCTTCGTGGCTCAACTTATGCAGCACCAATGCGCGTAAAAATTCGTTTGATCCTGAAAGATCGCGAAACTAAATCAATCAAAGACGTACGTGAACAAGAAGTCTACATGGGCGAAATGCCGCTTATGACAGACAACGGTACTTTCGTCATTAACGGTACCGAGCGTGTAATCGTATCGCAATTGCACCGTTCACCGGGCGTATTTTTTGACCACGATAAAGGCAAAACTCACTCAAGCGGTAAAGTCCTTTATTCAGCTCGTATCATTCCTTACCGTGGTTCATGGTTAGACTTTGAATTCGATGCCAAAGACCTGGTCTACGTACGTATTGACCGTCGTCGTAAATTGCTTGCGACTGTGGTGCTTCGTGCGCTGGGTTATACCAACGAACAAATTCTCGACATGTTCTACGAGAAAGTACCTGTGTATCTGGACATGGGTAGCTACCAGATTGACCTTGTTCCAGAGCGCCTGCGCGGCGAAATGGCACAGTTCGACATTGCTGACAAAGACGGCAAAGTCATTGTTGAACAAGGTAAACGTATTAACGCACGTCATGTACGTCAAATGGAAGCATCTGGTCTTGAGAAGCTTTCTGTTCCTGATGAATACCTGTACGAACGTATCACTGCTGAAGACATCCCACTGAAAGATGGTGATGTGATTGCAGCCAATACTGTTCTAAGCCATGAAATTATGGTGAAAATTGCAGAAGGCGGCGTGAAACAGTTCAACATCCTGTTCACTAACGATATCGACCGTGGTCCATTCATTGCGGATACATTACGTGCTGATACCACAGTAAGCCGTGATGAAGCACTTGTAGAAATCTACAAAGTCATGCGTCCAGGTGAGCCACCAACAAAAGAAGCTGCTGAGAACCTGTTCAACAACCTGTTCTTCTCTTCTGAGCGTTATGATCTGTCTCCAGTCGGCCGTATGAAGTTCAACCGTCGTTTGGGTCGTCCTTACGAAGTGGGTACTGATCAGAAGTCACGCGAAGTTGAAGGCATTCTCTCGAATGAAGATATCACTGATGTATTAAAAACATTAGTAGAAATCCGTAACGGTAAAGGTGAAGTCGACGATATCGACCACTTGGGTAACCGTCGTGTTCGTTCTGTGGGTGAAATGACTGAGAACCAATTCCGTGTAGGTCTGGTTCGTGTAGAACGTGCTGTTAAAGAACGTTTGTCTCAAGCTGAAACTGATAATCTGTCTCCGCAAGACCTGATCAATGCGAAGCCAGTGGCTGCTGCAATCAAAGAATTCTTTGGTTCAAGCCAGTTGTCTCAGTTCATGGACCAAAACAACCCGTTATCTGAAATTACCCACAAGCGTCGTGTATCAGCACTTGGGCCTGGTGGTTTGACTCGTGAACGTGCGGGCTTCGAAGTACGTGACGTACATCAAACTCACTATGGTCGTGTATGTCCAATTGAGACTCCTGAGGGTCCAAACATTGGTTTGATCAACTCTCTGTCTGTTTACGCCAAATGTAACAACTTCGGTTTCCTGGAAACTCCATACCGTAAAGTGGTTGATGGCCGCGTAACTGATGACGTTGAATACCTGTCTGCGATTGAAGAAGTAGGTACTGTGATTGCACAGGCCGACTCTGCAGTAGATAAAGACGGCAACCTGTCTGAAGAATTCGTTTCTGTACGTCACCAAGGTGAATTCGTACGTATGCCTCCTGAAAAAGTGACGCATATGGACGTATCTGCTCAACAGGTTGTATCTGTAGCAGCATCACTGATTCCGTTCCTTGAGCACGATGACGCCAACCGTGCATTGATGGGTTCGAACATGCAACGTCAGGCTGTTCCTACGTTAATCGCTGACAAACCACTGGTTGGTACCGGTATGGAAGCGAACGTAGCACATGACTCTGGTGTATGTGTAATCGCGAAACGTGGTGGTCGTATTGAATTTGTTGACGCTTCGCGTGTTGTAATTCGTGTCAACGAAGACGAAATGGTTGCGGGCGAAGCAGGTGTAGATATCTATAACCTGATCAAATACACACGTTCTAACCAGAACACTTGTATCAACCAGAAAGTTCTTGTGAACCTGGGCGATAAAGTAGGTCGTGGCGACGTTCTGGCTGACGGTCCATCAACTGATGGTGGTGAGCTAGCATTGGGTCAAAACATGCGTGTAGCGTTCATGACTTGGAACGGTTACAACTACGAAGACTCGATCTTGTTATCTGAGCGTGTTCTTCAAGAAGACCGTTTAACGTCTATTCACATCCAGGAACTTTCATGTGTTGCACGTGATACCAAACTGGGTGCTGAAGAAATTACTGCCGATATCCCGAACGTGGGTGAAGCAGCGCTTTCTAAACTGGACGAGTCAGGTATCGTTTACATCGGTGCTGAAGTGACCGCGGGTGACATCCTGGTAGGTAAAGTAACGCCTAAAGGTGAAACTCAGTTAACTCCTGAAGAAAAACTGCTTCGTGCAATCTTCGGTGAAAAAGCGGCTGACGTAAAAGACTCTTCTTTACGTGTTCCATCGGGTACTAAAGGTACTGTGATCGACGTTCAAGTGTTTACACGTGACGGTCTTGAGAAAGACGAACGTGCTCAGGCAATTGAAAAAGCTCAGCTTGATGCTTACCGTAAAGACTTGAAAGAAGAATACAAAATCTTCGAAGAAGCAGCACGCGAACGTATTGTCCGTCTGTTGAAAGGTCAGGAATCTAACGGTGGCGGTACTACTAAACGCGGTGACAAACTGTCTGAAGAATTGTTATCTGGTTTAGAGCTGGTTGATCTGCTTGATATCCAACCAAGTGATGAAGCAATTGCTGAACGTTTAACTCAAATTCAAGTGTTCTTAAAAGAGAAGAGCCTTGAAATTGATGAGAAATTTGCTGAGAAAAAACGCAAACTTTCTACAGGTGACGAACTGACAACTGGCGTATTGAAAGTTGTTAAGGTTTACCTGGCCGTTAAACGTCGTATCCAGCCTGGTGATAAGATGGCGGGTCGTCACGGTAACAAGGGTGTAGTTTCTAACATCCTGCCTGTTGAAGACATGCCGCACGATGCCAATGGTGTACCAGTGGATATCGTACTGAACCCGCTCGGTGTACCATCACGTATGAACGTCGGTCAGATTCTGGAAACTCACTTGGGTATGGCTGCTAAAGGTCTTGGCGATCAAATCGACAAGATGCTGAAAGAACAGCGTACAGTTCTTGAACTGCGTGATTTCCTAGACAAGATTTATAATAAGGTTGGCGGTCAGCAAGAAGATCTTGACAGCCTGACTGATGAAGAAATCTTGGCATTGTCTGGTAACTTGCGTAAAGGTGTTCCTCTGGCAACTCCAGTATTTGATGGTGCTGAAGAAGGTCAGATCAAAGAATTACTTGAGCTTGCTGGCTTGTCACGTACGGGTCAAACTGTATTGTATGATGGCCGTACTGGTGAACGTTTCGACCGTCCTGTAACTGTAGGTTACATGTACATGCTGAAACTGAACCACTTGGTTGACGACAAGATGCATGCGCGTTCTACTGGTTCTTACTCTCTAGTAACGCAACAGCCGCTTGGTGGTAAAGCACAATTCGGTGGTCAGCGTTTCGGTGAGATGGAAGTCTGGGCACTGGAAGCATACGGTGCAGCATATACGCTTCAAGAAATGCTTACTGTGAAGTCGGATGACGTTGAAGGCCGTACCCGTATCTATAAGAACATTGTAGATGGTAACCATTATATGGACCCAGGTATGCCTGAATCGTTCAACGTATTGACCAAAGAGATCCGTTCTTTAGGTATCAACATTGAACTGAAAAATGGTGACTAAGAAATCTCCCCCGACCCCTCTTTAAGAAAGAGGGGAGAAAGTCCCCCTTTATAAAGGGGGATTTAGGGGGATTCTTGAGATTCCCGAATTTCAGTAAAAAACAATATTTGTGACCCAGTCGGGAAGTGAAAATCTCCTCGACACACGGAGAAAAAAATTGAAAGACTTGCTCGATATCATGCGCAAAAAGACGGATTCCGACGGTCATGCTCCTGTAGAGTTTGATCGTATCCGTATTGGTCTTGCGTCACCAGAAATGATTAAGTCGTGGTCTCATGGTGAAGTTAAAAAGCCAGAAACCATTAACTACCGTACGTTCAAACCAGAACGTGACGGTCTGTTCTGTGCCAAAATCTTTGGTCCAGTAAAAGATTACGAATGCTTGTGTGGTAAATACAAGCGTATGAAATACAAAGGCGTCATTTGTGAAAAATGTGGCGTTGAAGTAACAACTGCGAAAGTTCGTCGTGAACGTATGGGTCACATTGAGCTTGCGTCTCCAGTTGCACACATCTGGTTCCTGAAATCATTGCCTAGCCGTATCGGTCTTTTATTAGACATGACGCTACGTGATATCGAACGCGTATTGTATTTCGAATCTTACGTTGTAACTGACCCAGGTATGACTCCATTTGAGAAATACCAACTTCTTAACGATGAAGAATACTTCAATGCGTTAGAAGAACACGGTGATGAATTCACTGCGAAAATGGGTGCAGAAGCGGTTCAAGACCTGCTTAAAGATATCGATCTTGAAGCTGAAATTGCGCGTCTTCGTGAAGAAATTCCAAATACAACTTCAGAAACTAAGCTTAAAAAAGCCTCTAAACGTCTGAAATTGATGGAAGCATTCAACGATTCGAACAACAAGCCAGAATGGATGGTGATGAACGTACTTCCTGTACTTCCACCAGATCTTCGTCCGCTTGTACCACTTGAAGGTGGTCGTTTCGCGACTTCTGACCTGAACGACCTTTACCGTCGTGTGATCAACCGTAACAACCGTTTGAAACGTCTTCTTGACCTTGCGGCTCCAGATATCATCGTACGTAACGAAAAACGTATGTTGCAAGAATCTGTAGATGCATTGCTGGATAACGGTCGTCGTGGTCGTGCAATTACTGGTTCTAACAAACGTCCGCTTAAATCTTTGGCAGATATGATCAAAGGTAAACAAGGTCGTTTCCGTCAGAACTTGTTGGGTAAACGTGTCGATTACTCTGGTCGTTCGGTAATTACCGTAGGTCCAAGCCTGCGTTTACACCAATGTGGTCTTCCTAAGAAAATGGCGCTTGAGCTGTTCAAGCCATTTATCTTTGCGAAACTGCAAGCATCTGGTCAGGCTACAACCATTAAAGCTGCGAAGAAAATGGTTGAACGTGAAACTCCAGAAGTTTGGGATGTTCTTGCCTCTGTGATTCGTCAGCATCCAGTAATGTTGAACCGTGCGCCGACCCTTCACCGTCTAGGTCTTCAAGCATTTGAACCTATTCTGATTGAAGGTAAAGCGATCCGTCTTCACCCACTCGTATGTGCTGCGTTCAACGCCGACTTCGACGGTGACCAAATGGCGGTACACGTACCATTAACACTTGAAGCTCAGTTAGAAGCTCGTGCGTTAATGATGTCGACCAACAACATTCTGTCTCCAGCGAACGGTGAGCCAATCATCGTACCGTCTCAGGACGTTGTCTTGGGTCTTTACTACATCACTCGTGATGCAGTAAATGCCAAAGGTGAAGGCATGGTGTTCGCGGATACTGACGAAGTGAACCGTGCGCTTGCGACTGGTCAGGTAGATATGCACGCTCGCGTGAAAGCACGTGTACACCAAACCGTGATCAACGAAAACGGCGAACGTGAACAGCAAACGATTATCGTAGATACAACTCCTGGTCGCTGTCTGCTTTGGGAAGTTGTGCCTGAAGGTATGGACTTCCAGCAAATTAACGTTGAGATGACTAAAAAGAACATCTCTAAGTTAATCAACTCTTGCTACCGTAAACTGGGTCTGAAAGACACTGTTATCTTCGCTGACCAATTGATGTACCTTGGCTTCCGTCAAGCGACTCGTTCTGGTGTTTCTGTAGGTATGGAAGACATGGTCATTCCACCACAAAAACAAGCGATTATCGGGAAAGCCGAAGCTGAAGTTCGTGAAATTGAACAACAGTTCGAACAAGGTTTCGTAACTGCCGGCGAACGTTATAACAAAGTGGTCGATATCTGGGCGCGTACTAACGACCAGGTAGCGAAAGCGATGATGGACAACTTGTCATTCACAACTGTTAAGAACAAACAGGGTGAAGACGAGAAACAGAAATCATTCAACAGCATCTACATGATGTCTGACTCTGGTGCCCGTGGTTCCGCAGCTCAGATTCGTCAGTTGGCTGGTATGCGTGGTCTGATGGCGAAACCGGATGGTTCGATCATTGAGACACCAATTAAAGCGAACTTCCGTGAAGGTCTGACAGTACTTCAGTACTTCATTTCAACACACGGTGCGCGTAAAGGTTTGGCCGATACAGCACTGAAAACAGCGAACTCTGGTTACCTGACTCGTCGTTTGGTAGACGTTGCGCAAGACTTGGTTATCACTGAGCCGGATTGTGGTACGTTGTCTGGTCTTGTCATGACTCCGTTCATTCAAGGCGGCGACGTGATCGAGAACCTGGGTACTCGAGTACTGGGTCGTGTAGTTGCTGAAGATGTGAAACGTGCGGGTACTGAAGAAGTTATTCTGCCGCGTAACACATTGATCGATGAAAAACTTGCAAACTACCTGGAAGAGCAAGGTGTCGATGAAGTTAAAGTACGTTCAGTCGTATCTTGTGAATCTACTTTCGGTGTTTGTGCGAAATGTTACGGTCGTGACCTTGCACGCGGTCACTTGGTAAACCCAGGTGAATCTGTGGGTGTTATGGCTGCTCAGTCAATTGGTGAGCCGGGTACACAGTTAACCATGCGTACCTTCCACGTAGGTGGTGCTGCGAGCCGAACTTCTGCTGCAAACAGCGTACAAGTTCGTAATAAAGGTACTGTACGTTTCCATAACGTAAAAACTGTACAACATGCCAAAGGTCACTTGGTATCAACTTCACGTTCAGGTGAAATCGGTATTGCAGATGACTTAGGCCGTGAACGTGAACGTTACAAACTGCCATATGGTGCGTCTATCTTGCTGAAAGATGGTGAAGCTGTAGAAGCAGGCGGTATCGTAGCGACTTGGGATCCGCATACACATCCACTGGTTACAGAAGTAGCTGGTAAAGTTCGCTTCAGCCAGATTGCTGATGGTGTAACTGCAACATCGAAAACTGATGATGCAACTGGTATGACCACTGTTGAAATCTTGCCTGTAACAGCACGTCCTGCTTCTGGTAAAGATTTACGTCCAGCTGTTGTGCTTGACACAGTAGACGGCGGTGAACAGTTCTACTTCTTGCCACAAAACACCATTCTTTCTGTCCGTGATGGCGAAACAATTGGTGTGGGTGACGTAATTGGTCGTGTACCACAAGAATCTTCACGTACTCGTGATATTACCGGTGGTCTGCCACGTGTTGCTGACTTGTTCGAAGCGCGTAAACCGAAAGAACATGCAATCCTTGCAGAAGTTTCAGGTGTTGTAAGTTTCGGTAAAGAGACCAAAGGTAAAAACCGTCTGGTGATTACTCCGGATGATGGTTCTGAGATCTACGAAGAGCTGATTCCGAAATGGCGTACCATTAACGTGTTCGAAGGCGAACATGTGAACCGTGGTGAAACTATTTCTGATGGTCCACAGAACCCGCATGACATCTTACGTTTGAAAGGTGAAGTGGCGTTGACTAACTACATCGTGAACGAAGTTCAGGACGTTTACCGTCTGCAAGGTGTAAAAATCAACGACAAGCATATTGAAGTGATCGTACGTCAAATGCTGCGTAAAGTGGACATCACTGACGGTGGCGATACAAGCTTTATCAAAGGTGAACAAGTGGATTACATCCGTGTGATGCAAGAGAACCAAGCTGTTCTTGCGCAGAACAAGTTCCCTGCGAAGTTTGAACGTCAATTGATGGGTATTACCAAAGCGTCGCTTTCTACTGACTCGTTCATCTCTGCTGCATCGTTCCAGGAAACCACTCGTGTGTTAACTGAAGCGGCTGTAACAGGTAAAGAAGATGATTTACGCGGTCTGAAAGAAAACGTAGTTGTAGGTCGTCTGATCCCAGCGGGTACAGGCCTGGCTTATCACTTAGAGCGTCGTCGTCAGGAAGCAGAAGCTGCAGAATTTGAATTGCACAATGACTTCTCTGATGTAGACCAGGCGTTGAGCCAAGCATTCAGCGATGAATTTAACGGTCTGTAATTAGCCGCTAAATCATTTTAAAAAGCCACCTTCGGGTGGCTTTTTTATTTCCTAAAATTATTCATATTTATATCGCTAGAAAAGATCAGATTATCTGGTGGTTACTTGTCCTAAATATGGAGAAATCATCAATAAAACATGATCTTTCATGCGCTCTTTACAAAATAAATCATGAGGGTTTCAAGATTTAACATCTTGTTATGAATCGCTCCTTAAAATCAGGTTAATCTTAAGTCAAAGCACGAAGGAAGGCCAAGATCATGAAAAAGTTAATGAGCGTAATGGCTGTTGCAACTATCTCCACTTTTATGTTGGCAGGCTGTGAAAATATGTCTGCTAAAGATCAGCGTATTGGCGCAGCTGCGCTCGGTGGTGCAGTGGGTGGTGGTGTAGGTAACAGAGTAGGTGGTGGTGTTGGTGCAGCAGTTGGCGGTGGTGCCGGTGCAGCAGTCGGTAGTAAAGCTCAAGGTGGTTCAAACCGTAATGCGACCTATAGTGGTGTCGGTGGTGCTGTAGGTTCTGCAGTGGGTAAAAGCATCTTTGGCGGTACAGGTGGGGCTGCAATTGGTGGTGCCATCGGTGGTGGTGCTGGTGCAGCGATCGAACAGAATAACCGTCGTCGTTAATCGACAGAACTATCTTCCAGATCGATTTAAAAGCGCCTCCATGGCGCTTTTAGTTTATTCATATTTTGTTATTTAGCCTCTCGAGGCTTGCCTTTGCTCTGTTTAAGGCGGATATAAACGGTTTTTTGTACCTCAGCGATACGCACACCGGAATCATCATAAATATTAAGCTGATACTGGCGATAAACCGGACTATGGTTAGCTGCCAGTTCTTTTACTGTTTGTACTTCCTGCTTGGAAATCCGGATGTCAGCATAGACTGTTCCGCGTCCTGGCGCCAGAAACTGAATGGTAGAGCTTTTATCCCAAACAATGTATTTCGGACCAAGATGATGCATCAGCAATAACATATAAAAAGGGTCGACCATGGAATACAGGCTGCCACCAAAATGTACTCCGACAATATTCTGATTCTTGCGAGTCAGTGGCATTTTCACGCGAACGTGATAATTGGCAAAGTCCATTTCATCAATGATAATGCCCGCTCCACGATAGGGGGCATAGCGATTCAGGATAAATTTGGATAATAAAGGCAGTTGCTGAATTTTTCGTAATAGGCTCATGCGGATATTCTTTTTTCTGGTCTTGTATGCATACTAGAACAACAAAAATAAGCTGGCATTGATAAATCGTGCCTATTTCAACAATAAAAGAGTCAATCAGCGAATAAGGATACATCTATGCAAAGACATAGCCAGTGGGTAGATACCAGCGATCATCAACGTCTCTATGTGAAAACCTGGGGTGAGCCTGAGCGACCGGCTTTGGTGCTGGTTCATGGTTATCCTGACCATCAGGATGTTTGGGAAGCGGTAATTTCTCACCTCGTTCAGGATTATTTTGTGGTGACCTATGATGTGCGCGGAGCAGGAGACTCCAGCGTTCCCAAGAAAATTCGGGATTATCGTCTGGAACGTCTGTGTGCAGATTTAGAGCAAGTGGTCGATCAGGTCTTGCCAGGACGAGCTTTCCACCTTGCGGCTCATGACTGGGGGTCAATCCAGGCTTGGGAAGCGGTCACCGAACCTAAATTTAAAGGCCGGATTTTGTCTTTTAGCACCATTTCAGGTCCATGTCTGGATCATGCTGCTTTCTGGATGCGTGAACAGTTTAAACAGCATAAGATCAAGTTCTTTAAACAGATGACCAAGTCCTGGTATATCGCGGTATTCCAGTTGCCTTTTATAGCGCCTACTGCATGGAATTTTTTTAATGCAGAACGTTGGGGCAAAATGATCAGCCAGCTGGAACAGCAAGATAATCTGCCGCTAAACCAGAATATTGTCAAAGACGGCAAATATGGCGTCAATCTGTATCGGGCGAACTTTCTACCACGTTTATCTCGACCTAGACAGCGTTTTGCAATCTGTCCGGTACAGGCAATTGTGCTCAAAAAGGACCAGTTTGTTGGCCCGGATCTGATTGATGAAATGCCAAAATGGGTGGAAGATTTTTCCAGGGTAGAATTAAATGCCAATCACTGGGCGATTTTGAGTCAGCCGGAACAGGTGGCTCATCTAATCCATAATTTTATTCAGCAAAAATTAACAGCAACTACTTAATATGGAGATTGGGAACGTGACTCGGCAAGGGATAAGTGGAAGAATTTTTATCCGGATTTTCTGATAAAATAGCCGTTTTCTCTCATTCCCAATTCATTATGTTCGCAATTCTTGCTGCTATTGGAGTCATGTTTGGACTCTCATTGGCACGTGTACCTGTGGTTTTTGCCCTGGTCATTGGTGCTGTTACGGGTGGTTTGCTGGCAGGTCTTGGCCTCCAGGGAACTTTAGATGCATTTAACAATGGTCTGGGCGGCGGCGCTAAAATTGCCTTGGCTTATGGCATCTTGGGTGCTTTTGCTTTGGCCTTGGCACGTTCCGGTTTGCCTGACTTGCTGGCCTATAAAATGATTACCACCTTAAAAGGTGAGGCATCAGAAAAGGCACAGAACAAGGTTAAATATCTGATCTTCTGTACAGTGGCATTGGCTGCCGTTTTCTCACAAAACGTGATTCCGGTACACATTGCCTTTATTCCGGTTCTGATTCCACCATTATTGCTGGTATTTAACCATCTGAAGCTGGATCGCCGTTTGGTGGCCTGTCTGCTGACCTTTGGTCTGGTGGGAACATATATGCTGGTTCCAGTCGGTTTTGGTGCCATCTTCCTGAATGATATTCTGGGCCATAACATCAATACCTTTGGTAAACCTTATGGCTTTGAGATTACTTATGACCAGATTCCCGCTGCGATGGCGATTCCGGTCTCAGGTATGTTCGTGGGTTTGCTGGTGGCCATGTTTATCAGCTACCGTAAGCCGCGTCTCTATAAAGATATCCATGTGGAACAGCAGCAAAGTATCTCTGCTGAACTGGGTGTAGAACAAAAATCAGCGAAACCGCAAATTGCCAAACTGACCATCTGGATGGCAGCGATCGCGGTGATTGCAACTCTTGTGGTACAGCTCTATTCAGATTCCATGATTCTTGCCGGTCTGGTCGGTGTCGCAATCTTGAGTTGTGCCGGAATCTTTAAATGGAAAGAAGCAGATGATGTGATCATCACCGGTATGCGTATGATGGCCCTGGTTGGCTTTATCATGATTGCCGCGCAAGGTTTTGCTGCCGTGATTGAGGCAACAGGACAGGTTCCTGCGCTGGTTGAAGCGTCGGTTGACTGGATTGGTAATAGCCAGGCACTTGCCGCCTTTTTAATGTTGTTGATTGGTCTGCTGATTACTTTGGGTATCGGTTCATCATTCTCTACCATTCCGATTCTGGCGATTATTTATGTACCGCTCTGTATTCAATTTGGTTTTAGTCCTGCAGCAACTATTGCGATCATTGGGACTGCGGCTGCTTTGGGCGATGCCGGTTCTCCAGCATCAGATTCAACTTTAGGCCCAACATCCGGTCTGAATATGGATGGTCAGCATGACCATATGAAGGATAGTGTGGTTCCAACCTTCATTCATTTTAATATTCCGCTTATCATTTTTGGCTGGATTGCAGCCATGGTTCTGTAAGTCCTTTTTATAATCTGCTCTGATATAAATCGGAGCAGATTTGCCTAGATTTAAAATAAATTATAAGATGTATTTAAAATATATTTTTAAATAAAAAATTAATATAAACCTGATTATTTTACTCTGAATATTATTATATTAACCTGATTAATTTACTGGGTATTTAAAACCAATCAATATAGTCAATTTAAAATAAATATTTAATAATTACATATACTTAAGTAATAAATAAAATTTAGTTTTATAATATCTATTGCATATTAATTTAAGCCATGTTTATTATTAATTAAGAAATATTTTCTTAATAATTATTCTTCCCTTGGGGGTATTTTAAAATGTTAAAGCAAGTAGCTCTAATTGCATTAATGGGTCTTTCAGCATCTGCGATGGCAGGGCAATGGCAAGTGAAAGTGGGGGCTTCTGTATTAGCGCCTACTCAGGAAACTGACCTGATTCCTGGTGTAGTTGAAGATGCTAAAGCAAGTAGCGAACTCAATTTTACTCCTTCAGTCGAATATTTCTTCAATGACAATATTTCAGCCGAATTATTATTGGCTACCCCATTTAAACATGATGTTGAGATGGCGGGTGATGTGAAAATTGCATCATTAAAACATCTACCACCAACGATTACAGCCAAATATAATTTTAAAAATTCAAGCCGCTTTACTCCATATATCGGTGTAGGTGCTACAGTATTCATTCCATGGGATGAAGAATTTAGCCAAACTGCAAAAGACGCATTAGGTGTAGCAAAGCTTGATGCAGATGTTGCTTATGGGGTAGCTGGCCAAGTCGGCTTTAACTTCCAGCCAGCGGATGCAAAAAACTGGGGTGTCTTTGTTGATGCACGTTATGCAGACTTAGATACAGATCTGGAAGCAAAGACTGCTGATGGGACAAAAATTAATTTAGGTGAATTTGGAATCGATCCTTGGGTTTATACGATCGGTTATAGCTATAAATTCTAAGCTCCAATTTTTTGGTTCATTTTTTCCAAAAGCCTCATCCTGCATGGGGCTTTTTTTCAAAATAACAACGATTTATAACGTATTGAAATTGAGCAGATTGGCAATACTCAAATATATTAAAACGAATAAAGTAAATATTAATTGAATACGACTTAATAATAAGGAAGATCAAAGCATGAGTTTTTTGTCGAAGAGTCTTTTGATCTTCAGCACGCTGTTTATTTCACAGAGTTATGCTGCCAGTTTTAATTGTCAGAAAGCGACAACCGCGACTGAGAAAACAATTTGTGAACATCGTTTGCTGAATGATGCTGATGTCAAAATGAGTACCAGCTATAACATCTTGCGCCGTATGGTGCCGATGGGAACACGTTCGGTGATTCAACGCGATCAGGTGAAATGGCTGCAGTTTCGTGACCGTTGCCAGGAATCCATATCCTGCTTGAGTCAGGTTTATAACATGCGTCAGCAGCAGCTGGATCTGCATTTTGATCGTATCTATAAAATGGGGCCTTATTAAGTCTTGTCCATCCCATCAATTAAACTGATAAAAATGAAAGCCATAAAAATATTTTTTGCGAAAAAATTATTTTAAGGCTATTGAAAATTATTGAACTCACTCCATTCATATAGGCAACAGTTAACATCTGTATCTAAAATAATAGGAGTGATTCATGAGCGATTTAAGCGTACAAAAACACAGTTTCCAGGCTGAGGTAGCGCAGTTACTGCACCTTGTGACCCATTCGCTTTATTCAAATCCTGAAATTTTCCTGCGTGAATTAATTTCTAATGCTTCAGATGCGTGTGACAAATTACGTTTTGAAGGGATCAACCATCCTGAATATTATGAAAATGATCCTGACCTCCGCGTACGTGTCAGCCTCGATCCAGAAAATAAAACTATTACCATTTCAGATAACGGGATCGGTTTAAGCCAGCAAGAAGCCATTGAAAATTTGGGGACAATTGCCAAATCTGGTACCAAAGACTTTATGTCAAAACTGACGGGTGATCAGAAAGCTGATGCTCAGCTGATTGGCCAGTTTGGTGTCGGCTTCTACTCAGGCTTTATTGTGGCTGACAAGATTACCGTAGAATCACGCCGTGCCGGTACGGATGCCTCAGAAGGGGTGCGCTGGATCAGTGGCGGTACCGGTGAATTCGAAGTTGAACAGATCACCAAAGAAGGCCGTGGTACCGATATTATTCTGCATCTGCGTGAAGATGCGTTGGATTATCTGCAAAGCTATAAAGTCAAACAGATCATCAATAAATACTCAGATCACATTAGCCTGCCAATCCAGATGCAAAAAGAAGTCTGGCAGGAAGAAGAAGCTGCTGAAGGTGAAACACCAAAAGGCGGTCAATATGTGAAGACCGATGAGTGGGAAGCGATTAACTCGGCCAGCGCACTGTGGACTCGGAATAAATCTGAGATTACTGAAGAGCAATATACCGAATTCTATAAAAACCTGACTCATGATTTTGCTGCACCATTGGCTTGGGCGCATAACCGTGTTGAAGGTAGTACTGAATATACCCAACTGCTTTATATCCCAAGCAAAGCGCCACAGGATATTTTCACTCGTGAAGCCAAGGCCGGCATCAAGCTGTATGTGAAACGTGTGTTCATTATGGATGATGCGGATAACCTGATTCCAAACTATCTGCGCTTTGTACAGGGCGTGGTAGACAGTGCCGATCTGCCATTAAATGTGAGCCGTGAATTGCTGCAGGAAAGCCGTGATGTGAAAACCATCCGTGAAGGTAACACTCGCCGTATTCTGACCACTTTGGATAATCTGGCAAAATCTGAAGATGAAAAAGATCAGGAAAACTTCAAAACTTTCTACCGCGAATTTGGTGCGGTGCTGAAAGAAGGTTTAGGTGAAGATTTCGGTAATCGCGAACGCATCTTGAAACTGCTGCGCTATGCAACTTCGACCAATGATGAGGTGAGCACTTCATTGGCAGACTATAAAGCACGCATGAAAGAAGGCCAGAAAGCGATTTACTACATTACCGCTGAAAGCCTGAATGCTGCGAAAAACTCACCGCAACTGGAAGTATTCAAGAAAAAAGGCATTGAAGTATTGCTGATGTCAGAACGCGTCGATGAATGGGCAATGAACTTCGTGCATGAGTTTGATGGTACCCCATTGCAAAACGTATCTAAGGGTGCAGTCGACCTAGGTGATCTGCAAGATGCAGAAGAGAAAAAAGCACTGGAAGCTGCTGCTGAACAGTTCAAACCTGTGGTTGAAAAGCTGACAGATTCTTTGAAAGACAAAACCAAAGAAGTACGTGTAACGACTCGTCTGGTTGATTCACCAGCCTGTCTGGTCACAGGGGAAGGGGAGCTTTCTCCACAACTGATCCGTATGCTGAAAGATGCAGGTCAGCCTGTACCGGATGTGAAGCCGATTCTGGAGATTAACCCGGAACATCCATTGGTGAAAAAACTGGAAGGTTCTGCCCAGTTTGATGATCTGGCCAATGTGATCTTTGATCAGGCAATGATTGCAGAAGGTGGTCTACCAGAAAATCCGGCTGAGTATGTAAAACGTATTAACAGTCTATTGTTGGGTTAATTTTTATATTTCAAAAATCCCTCTACGGAGGGATTTTTTATGTTCTGAATTTAGCGCTTAAAACTTGGATTCCCCTTTAATGATTTAAAAAAGCGATAGCCAGAATAAAAAAATACCTTTAAGTTTTAAATCTGAAAAATAGATAATATTTTATATATTAATTTATAATAGCGATTATTAAGTTTAGAGAATTCTGCCATGAAAAAATCACTGATGATGAGTCTGAGTACAGTCATTCTGATGTCAATGAGCGCAGCCACAATGGCCGATACTGAGTCCAAAAAAGTGACTCGTAGCGATCGTATTAGTTTTCAGGCACCCATGAAAAAAGAAGCGCCAAAAGTAAAACGAATGCAGCGTACCGACCGCGCGGTATGGAATATGCCACAGATGGAACAGCCTTCTTTGCAGCAAAAACGTATGATTCGTAGTGATCGAATTGCCTTTACAACGGTTGAGCACCGCCAATAAAAACTTATTGGATTCAGACATTAAAAAGCCCATATTTTATGGGCTTTTATAGTTTCGGATTTGTTCAAATTTAGAAAATGGCCTCAAGACGTACCATTGCACCCAGATAATGGCTTCGGTCCAGTCGGTCATCATTCAGATAGTTCAGGTCGCCTTGCACAAAGAACCATTCACGTAAGAAAGGCTGTCTCCAGGACACATAAGGTCCCCAGCGATTTAAGCGTAAATCTTTATCATCCAGATAGCCGCCCGTATAGATGCCATAGTTAAAGCGGTTGCCCTGGAAAAATTGATGCTGTCTGAAGGTATAGTTGTCCCAGGTCAAATCGTCTTCCTGCTCATCTGCATAGGTTAAACTTAACTGATTGGAAAAAAAGGCCTCATTGGGACGAGCATGGATCAGTTCCAGGTTGGTCCGCAAATAATTTTCACTCTGCAATCCATAGCGATAAATCTGTTCGGCATGAAAAGAGAAGTCATTCTGCATCGCCCAGTCTTTGCTGATTTTGGCCCGTACATAGATATCATCCCCAGAACGTACCCCCAGATCCAGATCGCTATCGAAAGGTAGGCCATTTGAAAATTCTGACCAGCGTAGTGCAAACGAGCTGTTGTTTTCACGGGTACGGCGAATATCCAGATTTTTATCCCGGGCATTGCCAGGATTTTCATTGGTAATTGCGACATTACTATCCAGTTCGTTATCCAGGCTGTCATCACCAAAGACCAGACTTAACTTTTGTTCCAAGGTTGGAAGCTTGATTTTTCCTCGAATCCTCGGCTTGATTTCATAGTTTTCATATTTGTCCCAGCTATTATCCAGGATGATTCGCAAAGTCGCAGTTGCTGGCTCATCCGGGTTGGTCTGGCCAAACCAGTTATCAATCTTATGTGCGGTGCGGTCTGTCCATTCACGGATTCTTTTCTGCTTTTTGTCAGCCCAAGATTTATCTTCTGTTTCTTCGGTGGTGGGCACCATCGCTTCGTCTGACTGTTCAGGTAAAATCGTAGGCGTGGCATCGATCAAGCGTGGAATCTGATCTAAAATACCTGTACCTGTACCTGTACCTGTACCTGTACCTGTACCTGTACCTGTACCTGTACCTGTACCTGTACCTGTACCTGTACCTGTACCTGTACCTGTACCTGTACCTGTACCTGTACCTGTACCTGTAGGCTGTTCTGTTTCTGCAGGTTCTGTAGGAGATGCTTCTGCCCAAACTGGGCTACTACTTAATCCCACGCCAAGTGATAGCAATAAGATTCGAGTAATTTGGTTTATTCGCATGAGTTGATTCTTGCTCTTATCGTATTTTATTTACTGCGCTAGTTTTCTAAAAAATAAGGAAAAAAAGCAAGGATAAACTACATAACTACATCAATTATTTAATGATTTGTGCCTGAATTGCCATATAAAGATCTAAAACCCGTACCGGCTGTGACAATCCTAAAACAATTTGATGAATTTTTTGCCAATTCAAATCCTTATCACGTTTGAGCATTAAATAAGGATAAGCGATTTCCTGATTGGACAATGCCAGGCGACGTTCTCCATGAATCACCCGAATTTTCTGATGTTCCTGTAGCAATAAAATTGGAGTAGAAAAATCAGCGGGCGCTTCCTCAAAATTGATAAATTTCTTTTGATGAATACACCGAGCCGGAATATAGGCATAGCTTTCCTCAGGCATCCAGACCGTTTCGGCTTGTTGCAGATATATTTCACTGAAAAGATCTATCTGATCAAGACAGGCACCTAAAGCTGCCCATGATATGGATTTTATCTCTATACAACGCCGTCCACGTTGCGTGCCCCAGTGCTGGATACAGGAATTGGCCTGCAAGAGGCTCGGTGCGCCTAAGAGCATCAGATATTTCAGACCTTGCCCTTGCTGATCGGTCTGCATGGAGAGATAAACAGGACGTGCCTGCCAGTGCTCTTCCTCGGCATAATATAGCGCTATTTCCAGATCGGCCGGTTGGGAGACAGTCGGTTGTAATTCTAGGGCACAGAGACGCCGTATAGTCGCTCCAGCATGTTCTAAGGGATGCAGCAGGGCAGAGAATTTACCTAGCTGTATAGATTCAGGAAAATTAATATTTTCATCTATTATCAAAATAGAGGATGAACTATCCGTGTTGTCTATTTCTATAGACAGCTCAGCTGTTTTAGCTTCTTCTGTTTCGCTAGTTGCTCTGTCTAAATCAGGTTTAATTGTTTTAGACAATTGAGGTGCAGTGATCTTGGTCTGGATCTGCAAACTGCCCTGATGATAACGCGCGATTTCCAGGGTAAGCGTATCGAATTCGGCATCCTGAACAGATAAAGCCGGAATATCCAGTTGGGGATCGAGAGGAAAATATGCGCCTTGTTGCTGTAAAAGCCAGTGATGGCAATTTGCTAATTCATCCCATTCACTATGTAAAAAATCAGATTGCTCTACAGGACCCAGCCAGATTTGCCAGCCTTGTTGTGGCTGATGCAAAAAGGCCCAGCCTGTTTCTCTATGCGCAGTCAGTGCCTGTTGCAACTGGACAGTATCCTTGAAATAACCGCGATAACGGTGATGAAACTGGGTGCTTGCTGCAAACTGATGCGCTGCCATCTCCGGCTGAACACGGGATTTAAAACTTAAAATCTGATTTTTAAAAACAGGTTCATCACAGAGATGAAAAATATCCTGGAGTCTTTTTTTGGTTCGGGCGGCTTCATATAAACTGAGGGATTTATGTTCTAATTGCTGCCCCAATTCATTTAATTCTTTAATTAATTTTGCTTTTTCTAAAGCATTCATTTTAGCTCTCTAGATATATTTGAGTGCTTTATCCAGTGACTTGGCCATGATCATATTGACTGCAAGTTCTACCAGTTTATATTCGGTAGAGTTGGGATCTGGATAACGCTCAGCCATTTCAATCAAAAAATCCACAGAAATTGCCTGCGGAGAAATTTTTCCCTGTATTAATGCTTGAAGCTGGTTCATAACAAGAAAGTCTGAAATCCATAAAAGATCAGGTTCTGATTATAAGCATCTGATTGAAAAAATACTTGATTATTTTGAGTATTTTTTAAGCGAATTTGGTAGTTGTTTTTGAATAAAAAGTGAACGAAATCAAAATAAAATAAAAAATAATGAGGTTTTTAATGCTCTTTAAATAGAAGAACAAGTTAAATTTTCGAAGCCCTGAAATAAAAACAGGCTGAATAATTCAGCCTGCTGGGAGATTTTGCTTAAAGACTTAAGCCGCTTTTTCAGTTTCTGCAGTTGCAGTATCTGTAGCTACAGTTTTAACTGGAGCTTTGCTCACAGGGAAATCTGGAAGATAAACCACTTGAGCCATTTGTGCTGAAGCTTGTAGAGAAAAAGCCATCACAGTTGCTGCGCATAAAAATTTAACAGTTTTCATAACATGACCTTTTGATATCTGGATGTTCAAGAGCTTGAACAAGGAAAAAATTAGTCTTAAATCACGTGAAAAATAATATCAAATGGCAATTAATAAAAAATGATCAAATCGGCAAGAAAAGCAACTAAATTTAGATAAAATACTCTATAAAACAATATATTAGAATATTTGCTCTAGATGGTTTTGGATTGTTTTTTATACATTTTTTAGATGTTTTAGAAGCTTTTAAGCAAACATTTATTTGTTGATTATTTAAAACTAGAGATCCAGATTTAAATTTTTTTTAAAGCAGTAAGGGCAGATCAGTATTTGTTCATTCCCTGTAAGTTTTTGCTATTACTTGTTTGCTAGGAGCTGTAGAGAAATTTAAATCGACTAAGATGAATGCTTCTATCTTCACAGAGTGAGTGTTGAATCATGGCAATTGCAAAAGTGGTAGAAGTCAATTCAAGCAGTAGTAAAAGCTTTGAGGATGCAATTCAAAGTGGCATCGCGAAAGTCACAGAAACGATTAAAAATGTTCAAGGTGCCTGGATCAATGAACAGAAAGTCGTGATTAATGACAATAAAATTACCGAATATCGTGTCAATCTAAAGATCAGTTTTCTGGTTGAATAATTCACATCATTCATCAAAAAATCCCCATCTTAAATGGGGATTTTTTGATTTAGTTTTTACTCAGGCTTTGCTGGAACATCACAAGCATCTGTAGAACACTGATCAGCTGCTGGCTGTTGTTGTGGTTCCTCTAAAGCTTTTTCAAGAACTTGTAGAAAGACTTCTTTCGGCTGGGCACCTGCCAAAGCAATGCGTTGATCAAATACAAAGAACGGAACACCGGTAACTTTGAGCTGGTCACGTGCTACTTCCTGGTCAAACTTAACAAAATCCGCAAATTCATCCGAGTCGAGTAAATCATCTACTTCAACCGGGTTCAGGCCAATACGCGCCGCGACATCTTCCAACGTTTCACGTTCACCAATTGGCAGGCCTTGCGTCATATAGCTGTAGAAAAAAGCTTCCTGAGCTTCATTGCCCAAGCCTTTGCTTTGTGCCAGGTGAATGATGCGATGCGCATTCAAGGTATTGCCAGAGTTGGCACCTTCCCAGTTAAATTCAATGCCTTCCTGTTTGGCCATGGCTGCGATATTGCGCTGCATGTCTTCAACTTCTGCCACTGAACGGCCATATTTTTGTGCCAAACGCTCAGAGTTGGAAACTTCCTGACGGACTGGCGCTTCAGGATCTAGCTGAAAACTATGCCAATGGACTTCAAGTTCAATTCCGCTTTCCTTTGCAGCAGCTTCCAGCCGTTTTTTACCAATATAGCAAAAAGGGCAGACCACATCTGACCAAATATCTACGCGCATGTCATGTCTCTAATCTTTGTCTTGTTAGAAGTATGAGGGTGAAGAACTGGAATTTAAAGCCCTGCATCCAGACTAAGTGCAGTTTTTTAATCATTCAAAATATTTAAGAAGTTAAGCTGATCAGATTCTTATGGATAGATTTGTCTTTGTTTATTTATTATTTTTCCCATAAAAAAACGCCCCGTGGGGCGTTTTCTGAAGCGGTCAATTAAGCAGTTTTGACTGCAGCTTCTACTGCAAGCATATGACCATTTTCTTCAAAGTTAGAGTGCCAAGACAATGCTTCACGAAGCAGGTGAGGTGTATGGCCACCTTTTGCACATGCACGGTCGAAGTAGTCATTCAATGCATCTCGGTACATTGGGTGGGCACAGTTGTCGATGATCGCACGTGCACGCTCACGCGGAGCCAAACCACGAAGATCTGCAAGACCTTGTTCAGTCACAAGGATATCAACATCGTGTTCTGCATGGTCGATATGTGAAGCAAACGGCACTACAGAAGAGATGTCGCCACCTTTCGCGATTGATTTGGTTACGAAGATCGCCAAGTGGGCATTACGCGCGAAGTCACCTGAACCACCAATACCGTTCATCATTTTGGTACCACATACGTGAGTTGAGTTCACGTTACCGTAAATATCAAACTCAAGTGCAGTGTTGATGCCGATAATACCTAAACGGCGTACCAGTTCAGGATGGTTTGAAATTTCCTGTGGACGTAATACAAGTTTGTCTTTGTAGTGCTCAAGGTTGTTAAATACTTTTTCGCCATATTTAGCAGAAAGTGTAATAGAAGAACCTGAAGCAAACTTCATTTTACCGGCATCGATCAATTCAAACGTACAGTCTTGCAGTACTTCTGAGTACATGATCAAGTCTTCGAAGTTTGAATCTTTCAGACCCGTCAATACGGCGTTTGCAATGGAACCGATCCCTGCTTGAAGAGGGCCAAGGTTTTTCGGTAAACGCTCTTCAGCTACTTCTTTTTCAAAGAAAGCGATCAAGTGGTTAGCAATTGATTGAGTCTCATCATCTGGTGCAGTTACAGTTGATGGAGAGTCATGCAATTCATTGTTGAATACGATACCCACGATTTTTGAAGGATCAATATTGATTGCATGTGTACCGATACGCTCATCCACTTGAGTCAATGGAATTGCTTGACGTGTTGGACGGTAAGTCGGGATGTAGATGTCGTGCAAGCCTTCAAATGCAGGACTTAAATTCGTGTTGATTTCAACAATCACTTTCTCAGCAAAAATTGCAAAACTTGCAGAGTTACCTACAGAAGTTGTTGGAATGATGCCGCCATCTTCAGTGATCGCAACCGCTTCAATTACCGCCACATCAGGTTTTTTCAACTGCTGGTTACGCATCTGTTCAACGGTTTCAGACAAATGCTGATCGATGAACATCACTTCACCTTTGTTGATCGCTTTACGTAAAGTGCTATCTACCTGGAATGGTAAACGACGTGCCAATACGCCTGCTTCAGTGAGTTGCTTGTCCAAATCGTTACCGAGTGATGCACCTGTGATCAACGTGATTTTCAGTGGATTTGCTTTTGCGCGTTGTACCAAAGCTAAAGGAACCGCCTTCGCTTCACCAGCGCGAGTAAAGCCACTCATACCCACAGTCATACCATCTTCGATGAATTCAGCAGCTTGTTCAGGGCTGATGACTTTGTTGTGTAGGGAGGCTAAACGGATACGATCTAAAGACATTTCAACTCTCATAAATTCTTAAATAATGATACGGATTGTACCGATCAAAAAATGTATTTTGCATAGGTGTTAGGCTAAGGTCTAATTTTTTAGCTAAATGTAGGTATAATGAAAAATGATGTTTTTTAAATGATTGAATTATTAAAAATTAAAATGAATTATATAGAAATACTAAAAAGTCGTTTGTTGCTTTTATGATCACTTACTAGAAGTGATCAGTGAGCGTTTGACGAATTTTATCTAAGGTGGTTGGGGCAGCGGGTGCCTCGGAATCTGCTGTTTTCAGGGGTAAGGCGATAATGGCTTCCAGACCGCCTTCAGGCCGATTCTGGATATGCAGCTCACCTGAGTGAATATCAACAATACGCTTGACAATTGCCAGACCCAGACCACTGCCTTGTACGGTACGCGCAGAATTTCCACGAACAAAGGGTTGCATCAGTGCTTCAATCTGGTCTTCTGGAATCCCTTCACCATGATCGGCCACACTGATCATCAGTTTATGGTCCTGCACATAGGCAGCCAGCTCGATCGGTTCCGCACCATAGCGTTTTGAGTTGTTGATCAGGTTACCAATCAGGCGTTTCAGCGACATGCTGCGTACCTCAACCAGCGGTATCTCTTGAGGTGTAAAGCGAATATCAAGTGGCTTAAACTGCTTGACCAGTTCCTGCAACAGCACATTGACATTGGTTTCTTGCAGCTCTTCATCGGAACCATCCCGCATATAGGAAATGAACTGGTTCAGAATGGCATCCATATCCTCGACGTCATAAATCAGGCCTTCCTTGAGAAAGTCTTCATCCGGCATCATTTCTGCGCTAAGACGGATACGGGTCAACGGTGTACGCAGGTCATGTGAAATCCCCGCGAGCATGATTCGACGATCACGCTCGGTTTGATCCAAGGTATAAATCATCTGGTTAAAGGCATGATTCACCTGACGGATTTCCAGCGGACCATGATTGGTATCCAGATAAGGAGCGGAACCATTTTTACTATAGCTGTTTGCTGCATTCTGCAAGCGGCGTAAAGGGCGGTTTAGCTGACGCACCAGGGTCAGGATAATAATGCCAGCAATGAGTGGCGTGCCAAGCAGCCAGCCTAGAATCAGTTCAGGACTATAGTTGGCATAGGTTTTAAGAGGCTCACGTACCCAGTTGCCATTCATTTCTGGAGTTTGAATCCAGATGCGTGGACTTGGCTTGAACTGGAAATAAACGGTTGCCTGTTCGATTCTTAATTCTTTGGCCAGTTTGGTTTCAATCTGGTTAGTAAAGAATTCGGCAATGACCTTGTCTTTTACATTCGGATATTCAGCCGGATTGGTGACATATTCGATTCCGATCCGGTTTTTGAGCCAGGTATCAATATCGACTTCCTGTTCTTTATGATAAAGACGCAGGTCCGAATTGTTGAGAATTTCCAGCTCCATGGCCAGATAACGCGCGTGTTGCTGAATTTCAGGTAAATAAAGTGTGCGCCAGAAAAACCAGATTGACATGAACAGGCTGAAACAGACCACAAAGACCACCAGTACAGTGGTTCGCATTGCTGCAGAGCGCGGCTTGATCTTGTCCAGAAAGCGTTCCCAAGGGGTGCGTTTTTTTTCTGAGTAGCTGACAAAATCGGTAAATTTTTGTGGGTCGATGGGGTCGAGTTTCACTGAGCAATCCTGTGCTATGACTTCAGCAAATTATTATGAGTTGATTAAAAGGCCTTATCACACCGGAGTCAAACCATCTGTAATTTAGATATAGGTTAAAACCTTCGGTTCGACCTACTTTTGTTTCGGCAAAAATAGGCAAAACCATTTTCATTCGCAAAACTCGTCAAATTGCGGCAAGTAATCAATTTATCGCAGAAACATTAGAGATGAATACCTCCTGCCTCAAACAGTTGCGAATGAATTTGTCACGTAATTAAAAACTAAATTGATAGACGGACGAATATTTTACTTTCTTCTAATAAGAAAATTATTCAGCACCATCTGGAACAAACACATAACCGACACCCCAAACGGTTTGAATATAACGCGCACGGGCAGGGTTTTCTTCAATCAAACGACGTAAGCGTGATACCTGAACGTCAATTGAACGTTCCATCGCACCCCATTCACGGCCACGTGCCAGATTCATCAGCTTGTCACGCGTTAAAGGTTCACGTGGGTGTTGTACCAGCGCTTTTAATACTGCAAATTCACCGGTAGTTAAGGTCACCACCTGTCCTTCACGAGTCAGAGTACGTGTCGACAGATCCAGTGACCAGGGGCCAAAGGATACCACTTCCATTTGCTGGCTAGGAGCGCCTGGAACTTCACGGACTTGACGACGCAAAACTGCACGGATACGTGCCAGCAATTCATTTGGATTAAATGGTTTAGGCAGGTAATCATCTGCACCGGCTTCCAGACCTGCAATACGATCTGAATCGCTGCCACGTGCGGTGAGCATAATGATTGGAATATCAATATTCGACTGGCGTAGGCGACGACAGATGCTGAGGCCGTCTTCTACAGGCAACATAAAATCGAGCACAATCAGAGAAAACAGTTCCCGCTGTAATAGTCGATCCATCTGGGTAGCATCGTGCGCAGTTTTAACGACGAAGCCTTTATCTTCAAGGAAACGTTGTAACAGGGTACGCAGACGCACATCATCATCGACAACCAGGATGCGCTCGACCCGGTCGGTTTCGGTATGTACAGCATCGGGTTTTTCAGCAGGTACCACTAAACTCATGAGGTGCTCCTTTATTCTTTATTGTCGTCATAAACAAAAAATGAAATATGCTTTGAGTATACGATTCATTACTATTAATTGACTATGCTCTAAAGCATCAAATATTGCAGTTAAAATCAAGACATAGATACCAAATATATACATCTATATGCGAAAAAAATCGTCTCGGAACAAGAATAAAATGCAAAGTTCATGCAAACTTTAGTGGAAAAACTGGAAAACGATCGTATACGGTTATCTGAAGCTTATATAAATTAATAAAAACAATGGTGGATTTTATAGACCTGGTCTTTATAATCATGCCATTTAGTACTTATCCTTGTGGGATCAAACACGATGACTGACTTAGTTCAGCAGTTGGCAAAAGAACTTGCCGTACGTCCAAATCAAGTAGAAGCTGCCATCAAACTGATTGATGAGGGTGCCAGCGTTCCTTTCATTGCACGTTACCGTAAAGAAGTAACGCAGGGCTTAGACGATACGCAACTACGCCAGCTCGATACACGTTTATCGTATTTGCGTGATTTGTATGAACGCCGTGAAAAGGTGATCGAATCACTAAAAGAACAAAATAAATTATCTGATGATTTATTGGCACGGGTGAATGCGGCAGAAACTAAAAATGCCCTAGAAGAAATTTACGCACCATACCGTCCAAAACGTACCAGCAAATCGTTTAAAGCCAAAGAAGCCGGTTTAGGTCCGATTGCAGAAAAAATCTTTACTGAAGCCGTGGATCCAGCAGAAGCTTTAGCGGGCTTTAGCCATGAAGATTATCCAGATCAGGAAAGCCAGCTCGATGCGATCAAGCACATCCTGATTGATGACTGGGCACAGAATATTGCGTTGACCACTGAACTTAAAGCAATGTTTGCTAAAACTGCTGTGCTGAAAAGTCTGGTCGCTAGCGAAGAGAAAAAAGAAGTTGGTAAAAAATTCCGTGATTACTTCGATTTCTCTGAAAATCTGAACAAGGTACCTTCGCATCGCTTATTGGCAATGCTACGTGGCCGTCAGGAAAATGTACTGGGCCTTAAAGTAGATGGCGAAGATGATGCACCATTGGCACGTATTGAAACTGAATACAACCTGGATACCATTCAGCCGCAATCCCGTCAGGATTTCTTAAAGCAAACTGCGAAACTGTTCTGGCTTGGTAAAGTTCGTCCAACGATCGAACATTCATTATTGACTGAAAAACGTCTGGCTGCTGAAGCTGAAGCAATGCAGGTCTTTGCTGAAAACCTGCGTCATCTACTGCTTTCTGCGCCTGCAGGCGCACGTACGACACTGGGCGTAGATCCTGGTATCCGTACTGGCGTAAAACTGGCAGTGGTGAATGAATCAGGTGATGTATTGGCACATAGCACCATTTACCCATTTGCACCGAAAGATGATAAAGAAGGTTCACTGGCTGAATTGGCACGTCTTTGCCGCGAATTCAATGTTGACCTGATTGCAATCGGGAATGGTACGGCAAGCCGTGAAACTGAAGCGTTGGTTGCTGAAATGATGGCTGCAAATAGCGACCTGAAATTGACTCGTGTTTCTGTTTCAGAAGCGGGTGCTTCTGTTTATTCAGCATCTGAACTGGCTTCTCAGGAATTGCCTGAACTGGATGTATCGATCCGTGGTGCAGTATCAATTGCACGCCGTCTGCAAGATCCATTAGCAGAACTGGTGAAAATCGATCCTAAGTCCATTGGTGTAGGTCAGTACCAGCATGATGTAAACCAGACCGGTCTGGCAAAAACTCTTGAAGCAGTCGTTGAAGACTGTGTGAACTCGGTCGGTGTGGATGTGAATACTGCATCTGCTGCGATTTTGGGTTATATCGCAGGTCTGAACAAATCAATCGCGCAGCAAATCGTGGACTTCCGTAAGGAAAATGGCCGTTTTGACAACCGTCAGGACCTGAAAAAAGTGCCACGTCTAGGTGAACGTACTTTTGAACAGGCAGCGGGTTTCTTGCGTATCCAGCAAGGTTCAGAACCACTAGATGCGTCTGCAGTTCACCCTGAGTCTTATCCACTGGTATCTAAAATTGTTGAAGCGAAAGCAACCACTGTAAAAGATATTATTGGTAATACTGAAATCATTCGTCAAGTGAATGCAGAAGAGTTTGTCGATGATAAATTCGGGCTGCCAACCGTTCAGGACGTTTTGGCTGAACTGGAAAAACCTGGCCGTGACCCGCGTCCAGAATTCCGTACCGCAAAATTCCGTGATGATATTACTAAAGTGGCTCAATTGACTGAAGGCATGCAACTGGAAGGTGTAGTGACCAACGTCACTAACTTCGGTGCTTTCGTGGATGTTGGTGTACATCAGGATGGTTTGGTACATATTTCTGAATTGGCGAATGAATTTGTGGCTGATCCGCATAAAGTGGTGAAACCAGGTCAAATCGTACAAGTTCGTGTACTGAACGTCGATGTTGAACGTAACCGTGTCAATCTGTCGATGCGTCCTGAAGGTTCCGAAGCGCCAGCGAAAGCACCACGTCAACCACGCCGTGACAATGAGCAACGCGGTGAGCGCAAGCCACAAGGTAAACGTCCACAGCATGCGCGTCCGCAAGGTGACCGCCCGCATGGCAAAAAACCTCAAGCGACTAAACCACAAGAAAATAAAATTGGTGGTTTAGGGGCATTGTTATTGCAAGCAGGGATTAAAGGTTCGAAATAATCTTTAGGCTCTAAACGAAAAACCTCCCTTTTGGGAGGTTTTTTATTGAATCTTTATGAGTTCACGATTGGAACAATCCAGCTGGTAATAATCAATAAAATACCCAGATGTCCCAGTTTACGTGTCACATAAACCAGTTTAGACGGTGGTTGTTCTAGCTGTTTAGCATACTCTTCCATGGTGATGCCTTGTTTGCCTTTACTGGTATATAAAAACACACCCAAATCCAGACAGATCAGAATGGTGCCAATATCTGCCACCAGTTCCATCAGCTCAAATTGCTGGGTATACAGCGACATGCTAACGCTATAAATTAGATAAAGTCCAAAGGCTATACATGCATATTGCAGGATCACTAAAAATTTCTGCATAAATCTCAACAGTTCAAAAAATTAAGGCAATTATACAAACAATTCGTACAGGCTGTGCCCATTACAGGCTTTGCATCACATCGGCAAAATTCTGCTTCTCGACCAGTTCCAGAAATTCATCTCCCAGGCGCTGACTTTCAGCAATACATTGCTTCCAGAGCTGAATCCGCTGAGCTTGATCCAAACCTTTTAAAGTGAAGTCTTTACGATCCGGTAAACGACCCAAAGGCAAACTTTGCAAATATTCCTGAGAGGGTGAAATTAGCAAAGTTCGTGCCTGATTTTCCGGGCTTGCCGTGCGTTTAAACAGTTTATCGAACCAGCCGGGAGTAATGCTGTCAGTAAAATGCGGATACAGCACGATGCCTTTGCTCTGGAAAGGCAGGTCAATATGATAGTCAATCAGACCGCCATCGCGATAATAACCTTGCGGTGCATCCGGAATATTATTGACTGCTGCCATCACGCCCGGAATAGAGGCAGAAGCCATCAGCCAGGACAAAACACTTTGCTCAGTCAAGGCGTGATAATGTGTAGTAAATCCATCATCGGCAATTTTAAACTGTTCACCGGTATTCGGCTGGCTGATCACACGTTGCATAAAATGGCGACTATGTTTGCGCGCCACAGCGGTAGTTCCGACAATGCCGGCCACAGAGGCGAGTAGGGGGAGCGCCTTGTCACTCTGGAAAATGTGCTGGGCTTTAATCGATAATACCGTCAGATGATAATCTGGATGATTCACTAAATCGGTTTCTTTGCCTTGTACCAGATCCAGCAGCATGCCACGACAAACGTCACTGACCTCCTTACGGGTCATTTTCTTGTGAAAGTATAGATGGGTATACAAGTCGGCAAGACGTTCAGTACCTGCTTTGGCTCCCCATGCTGCGACACTGGCAAAACGCCAGCTGCCAATGGATGAACCGACTAGCGTTCTACGCTGAGGGGCACGGGGGAAAAACTCGCCAAAAATGGCCTGATCCAGTCCCTGAATGCCAATACCCTTGGGGCCACCTGCAGCACCCGGCACAATATCGACCTGTTCGGGTTGCAAACCTTCTTTCAGAATCAGCTCACGAGCCTGATGCCCAGCGCGGATTTTCAGAGCAGGCGCATGTTTTTGTAAAATCTGCATAAAGGTTCAACCCATATTTGACCAATGAGGACATATTTTAAGCATCTGGTCACAAAGCCCAATGGCAAGATATACCCTAAGGTGACTTTGCAGTCATAGGGAAGGAGAAAAATAAAAAAACCTGAACAATGTCAGGTCTTTTAAGCAGGTTATTTCAGTTATTTTGCAATCCGCCAGACTGCGAGTACGCTTGCCAGTACGATCAAAATCACTGACACAAACCATGGTGAAATGATCGCAATTGAAAGCAGGATAGCCATGATGCTGCCAAAAATCCAGCTACGCTTTTGCTGATGTTCCATTTGCAGGCGCATGCTTTGCAATTCATTGAGCTGCTTGGCATGCCAGGCGGACTGGTTTTTCAGACCGTTCAGGCTGTCGATCATCAGGGTCGGTAAATCCTGCGCGCCCAAAAGCAGATCCGGGATTTTTTGTCCGAGTTCCTTGATATTCTTTTGCGGATTCATCTGGGCTTTGACCCAATCGGTGAGGATGGGTTTCGCCAGACTCCAGATATCCAGTTCAGGATACAAGTCTGTTCCCAGACCTTCTACATGAACCAGCGTTTTCAGTAACAACATCAGTTGTGGCGGGATTTCCAGATGGAAACGACGGGCGATGTCCATGACCTGAATCAGAATCCCGGCAAAATCCAGTTCATGCATCGGCTTGGAGACCATTGGACCCACGGTGCGACGCATTTCGCGTGCTAGCGCGTCCTGATCGGTACCCGGTGGAATCCAGCCGGCCTGATGCACAATCTGAATCAGCTGCATGAAGTCGCTGTTCATGACCGCCAACAGCATACGTGCTACGGTCATCTGGTCATGCTTAGACAGCTCTCCCATAATCGCGCAGTCCAGCGCAATAAAGCGCGGATTGGCCGGATTGATAGTTTCGACAAAGACATTGCCTGGATGCATGTCCGCATGGAAGAAGTTGTCGCGGAAGACCTGAGTAAAGAAGATAGTTAAACCTTTACGTGCCAGATCAGCACGGTCCATACCCAGTTCATCAAAGGTGGCAATATCTGAAATCGGAACACCGGTAATCCGTTCTGCTACTAGCACGTCCTTACTGTCCATGTAAACTTCAGGCACATACATCATGCTGGAGCCAGTGAAGTAATGACGCATACGGCGGGTATTGTCCGCTTCCAGCGTCAGGTCCAGCTCATTCAGAATGATCTGGCGATAGTCCTGAATAATTTCAGACAAATGCAGGGCACGCGCTGCCTCCAGACGCTTCTCCAGAAAATCACCCAGCCAGCTTAGAATTTCAAAATCCTGCAAGATCTGCTGTCGAATATTCGGACGGGTCACTTTGACGACCACTTCACGGCCATCATGCAGGGCTGCGGTATGCACCTGTGCAATCGAGGCGGCTGCCAGTGGCTGAACATCAAATCGGGCGAACAGGGTATTTACATCCGCTTTTAAGGATTCCTGAATACGCATCTTGGCGACATCATTATCAAAGGGTTTGACCTGATCCTGTAACAGAACCAGTTGTTGCAGCACTTCAGGTGGAATCAGGTCACGACGGGTCGAAAGTAACTGACCCAGCTTGATTGCCAGTGGTCCCATTTCTTCCAATGCCAGTTTCAGCTTGAGCGGGTTTTTACGCTCACGGCTGGACCAGGCTGCCGGATGCATACGGATCAAAGATAAAATATGTCGGGCTTTCTCAGGAAGTTCTTCCGCAGGAAACAACGTGTCGAGTCTATAGTGCGCGGCGATGCGCCAAAGTTCGAGTAAACGTGAAACATGCGGAATCATAAAGCGGTGTACCTAGTATTGAGAAGGAATATGAGGTGTAGCAGGAGTAAATGGCTGATCAGTAGAATCGTCAGATTCAATCTGTGCCTGAAGCTGACGGATTTTGGCTTCGACGCGATCCAAATTCTGGTTCAGGATACGGGTATCCTGATTCAGGTCATCCATTTGCCAGCGCGGGGCAAAGAGACCACTATCTTCTTTCAGGGCATCTTCAGCGAAAAATAACTGGCTTTGCAACGTACGCTTCAAATATTTTGGCGCAAGTTGCAATTTGCCGATTTCATGTGCCAGCGCAGGGCCAATCCAGGGACTTAAATGCGCCGCCAGATCAGGTTCAGCCTGCTGCATAATACGCTGGATTTCTTGCAGAATTTTATAGTCACCTTGCAGCGGAATATTGCCGACTTCATCAGCAAGCAGCAGCTTAAGCAGCTCTACGACATTATTCACCTGTAGCGTCGCCGTTGCTTCAGGAATTTGAGTACTATTGGCTTCATAAGGGCGCTGTTCAAAAATCGAAGATTCTTCAGTATGACCGGTTGGCGTTGTTTCCAGACGAACCTTGCCCTCATCAAAGAAGACATCGACGGACAGCTGCGGTGAAGTAATGACCACCCGCAGCATTTTGCCAGCCAAAGTATTGAGCTGAATGCGGGTAATCGCATCCAGATCAATCATATGATGAATCAGGCGTTCAACAGCACCGAGGGCGAGAAGTGACCACATATCGGGTACGACCCTTAAAGCTTGAAGCCACGGTGAACGGCAACGATACCACCGGTCAGGTTGTGGTAATCACAGTTCTGGAAGCCAGCATTTTCCATCATGCCTTTTAAAGTACGCTGGTCTGGATGCATACGGATTGATTCAGCCAGGTATTTATAGCTTTCTGAATCATTCGCCACGATTTTACCCATGATTGGTAAAGCGGTGAATGAATACAGGTCATACAGTTTTGAGAATGGCTCGAAGACTGGTTTAGAGAATTCCAGAATCAGTAAACGACCGCCTGGCTTAAGTACGCGATACATCGCAGCCAGTGCTGCATCTTTATCGGTGACGTTACGCAGACCAAAAGAAATCGTTACCAGATCAAAGCTGTTATCGGCAAATGGTTCTAATGTTTCCGCATTCGCCAGAACGAAATCAACATTGGTACAGCCGGCATCAATCAGACGGTCACGGCCAACATTCAGCATGGATTCGTTAATATCAGACAGTACTACATGACCGGTAGGGCCCACTTCACGGCTAAATACTTTGGCCAGGTCGCCTGTACCGCCCGCAATATCCAGCACATGCTGGCCACGGCGCACGCCTGACATATTAATCGCAAAACGTTTCCACAGACGGTGAATGCCGAATGACATCAGGTCATTCATGATATCGTATTTGCTGGCCACCGAATGGAATACTTCAGCCACTTTCTGGGCTTTTTCGTCACTGCTCACAGTCTTGTAGCCGAAGTGCGTGGTTGGACCGACGTTACCGGTATTGGCACCGCGTGGCAGGTTATATTTAGGGACAGTTCCAGTCACAGGCGTATCGGTCAGGCGTTGTTCTAGAGATTGTTGCTGACCTTGTGGAGCGCCTTGCGGAAGCGGAGTGGTTAAGAATGGGCTCACTTTGTCTGTCTGTTGTGCCGACTCGGGTGTAGGGGTAGGCGTTTGATTTTCATTCGACATTGGAGTCACTCCTAACATATCAATCGGGTTAATCTTGCATTGCCTGCATAATGACAGATTCTTGAATGTTATTCAGCAATCATGATGCAATTGTTATGAATAATATACAGAAAAATAGGAATATGGGCGGAAATCTTCACTGCCAGTGATCGAATAATTCATATGATTTATCACTGGCGATGGCCTGCCCTAAAAACCTGAAAATATCAGGATCAGGCAGGACTGCAAGCCTTCCTCATCATGGATGGGAAAGGAATCTATTATTGGAATGGTGTTGGATCACCTGAATGCACCTTCTCAATAATGCCGCGTTCAATTGCAGTAAAGTCATGCACGAATTTTTCTGCCGATTTTAACGGTTTCATGGCCTGGAAACCGTCCTGCATAAACTCATACATCACCTGAAAATGATATTTATTGGCTGCGCCTTTACACATCTTGAAGGCGGTATAAACCACAAAGGAACGCATATATTTATCCAGGCTAACACCCAGCTGATCCAGCAATGCCAGCTGTTTCAAGCGCGCCTCACCCTGATCCAGTTTCAGATAGGTCACACGCATCATTTCATCGGTCAATGGTGCGTTGGCAGGATAATCCTCTAAAAGCTGGATTGCGACCTGTTCATCCAGCTGTACCGCCAGAATCGCCAGTTCGACACCTGAGGTTCCGGTTTTCAGGGCATTTTCCGGAATCATTTTTTCTGCCTTGTGCGCATATTTCATCAGTCGGGCAATCTGCTCGGCCAGTGCGTCGAAGTCCGGGCCACCGTAGAGCCGGTTCAGGAAATATTCGGCCATCAGCTGGTTATTTTTTTCAGAAAAATGCTGATGATGGCTACGCTGCATCCGTGCCTTTTGCCATGCCTGCACATCCTGTAAACGGCTTAAAATTTCAGGCTGAGTGTGATACTTCAGCTGATAATACTGTTCTAAGAGTTCATCTAATCGGGCAAGTTTGGACATGTATTTTCAAATATGATTTTTCGATCTCAGAATCTTAGAGGGTGTGGCGCAATCTCGCTATGACAAATTGAACAATGATTCCTTATTTGAATGTCAATTTGCTGTTTAAACAGACAATCTAATCGTGTGAAAAACGTTGCTAATGCTATTTTTGCGTTCAGACTCCTCGCTATACTGCCCACAAGAATAAAAGATGAGGGATCTCCATGCGTACAGAAGAACAAATTTTCCAGTTAATGGATGAAGACGAGCTATCCCTTGTATTGATCAATGCCCAGTATGATCTGAGAAAAACCCAAGGTCAGAAAAATGGCAAAAGCCTGATTGTTCTGGTCAATGGAATCGAGCTGGCAGGTAAGGGCGAAGCAGTCAAACAGTTACGTGAATGGGTAGATCCCCGTTATTTGCAGGTGAAGGCCGATCAGCCGCAAGTATTAGGAGAAAAACAGACCTTCTGGCAACCTTATACACGGTTTATTCCTGCCCAAGGCCAGATCATGGTCTTGTTTGGTAACTGGTACAGCGATCTGCTCAGAACCACCATGCAGACTGGTGCCATTGATGATGCCCAGTTTGATGCCTATCTGGAAGATATGCGTGTCTTTGAGCAGGATCTAAAAAATAACTATGTTGATGTGGTCAAGGTCTGGTTCGACTTGCCTTGGAAAACGCTACAAAAACGCCTGGATCAGATGGATCCGAGTGAAATGCAGTGGCACAAACTGCATGGCCTGGACTGGCGCGACAAAAAAAAGTACGACACCGTGCAGCGTTTGCGAGAGCGGTTTACTAAAGACGACGACTGGCTGATCATTGATGGAGAAGATGAAAAACGGCGTGACCAGCAGTTTGCGCAGCATATTTTGCAGGCGCTAAGACATTGCCCGAATCATCCGGTTCGAGCCAAAGGACGATGGAAGCAAGCCAAAATTCCAGAATTATTGCAGCATCCTTCGCAAGAGCTTGCCAAGACAGAGGACTATAAGGCGGAACTGAAAAAACTGTCTCCTCAGGTGGCCAAGGCGCTGCGCTCAGACCCACGCAATGTGATTTTGCTGTTTGAAGGGATGGATGCAGCAGGCAAAGGCGGAGCGATCAAGCGGATTGTGAAAAAGCTGGATCCCCGTGAATATGAAATCCAGACCATCGGTGCGCCCGAAAAATATGAACTGAATCGTCCTTATTTATGGCGTTTCTGGAACAAGCTGCAAACTGATGATGATATCTGTATTTTTGACCGTTCCTGGTATGGTCGGGTGCTGGTAGAACGGGTAGAGGGTTTTGCCAGTCCGGCAGAATGGCAGCGGGCCTATGATGAAATTAACCGTTTTGAACAGAGCCTGATTAACCATCAAACCGTAATTATTAAATTCTGGCTGGCGATTTCCCAAGAAGAGCAGGCCGCCCGTTTCAAGGCGCGTGAAGACACCCCACATAAGCGCTTTAAAATCACTGATGAAGACTGGCGTAATCGGGAACGTTGGGATGATTATTTAGAAGCAGCAGCCGACATGTTTGAACGTACGTCGACAGAACAGGCACCGTGGCACATTATTGCCACTGATGATAAAAACACCGCTCGGGTCGAAATTTTAAAAACAATTTTAAAGCAGCTTCAGGCAGATTAATCTGCCTGAGTTTTGAAAAGTTTGGGGATAAAAAATGGGGCGGGAAATTTATTTGCCTTGAGCAATCTGTTTTTGCTGAATATTTTTTGCTGTGCGATAGCAATCTTCCACATGCGCTTCAGCAATTTTTTTCATGACAAAATAACCGAGGCTCGCGGCTACCAGTTGACCACCGAGTGGAATGAATTTTGTGACTTGCTTTGTGATCACTTTCGCTGCAACATTGTTCAAAGATTTTTTGACTGCTGTACGTGCTACCACCAGACCGGAAAACTCGATTCCGCGTTTACGCAGTTCATTCCAGTGCACCTGTTTGGTTGCAGGATCAAACACACTGATCTGTTCAGGGGCTAGACCAAAGCGGGCATTGATCTCCGGGATCAGTTGCGACAGAATGCCGACATCAATGACCACGTCCAGAAATGGCACCGGAATCACAGCTGCTCCGGCAGAATAATAGGCACGTTTTTTGGTTAGCTCTAAGCACTCGTTGCGAATTCTGTCTAAATCTAAACTTGGATCGATACGATCTGGAATTTTGTCTAATTTCATGGGCATTACCTAAAGCTAGATGTTGTTTTTTTCTGTTCAAACATCAATAAGATGCTTTTTTCAAAGAACTTTTTTGACTGAAGTATGAGTTTTAAAGTGACATAGACAGTTCGGTAAGTATAGTAAATAATCTTTATCATTTTGTAGTACTGCTCCATCTCATTTTTCAGGGGAAACGATGGCAATTCATGTTATTCAGAGTCAACGCATTGATGTGCTTTTGGATAGTATGCTGCGTATCGTTAATCAGAGCGCAAAAAATCCCTTGGCTGTGTTACAGCCGCGGCATTTTATTGTGCCATCTCCTGCAGTCGAGGCCTGGCTGACCCAAAAAATTGCCGAGAAAAAGGGCATCAGTGCCAATACCCAGTTTCATCATCGGATCCGTGCCTTTCAGTGGACTTCCTATCAGTGGGTGCTGAATAATCCCAAAGAAGTCGAACAGGTTCGTGAAGCCAATATTCCCCGAATTATTATTAAATGGCGGGTATTTCAGGCATTACGTAAATGCATTTTGCCTGAGCAGATTCCATTAGAGATCGATCATCCACTGTATTCGATTATCAAACGGATTTATGACAGCGCAGATCGTCTGGAACAGGGCATAGAGAAGCAGCTGAAAAAACAAAGCATGCTGTACTGGGTATCCGAACAGGTCTCGCGCCTGTTTAGCCATTATATGGATTATCGTGGTTATTGCGCGCGGAATTGCCCACCACAGGAATGTCGTTGTCCCACTAACTGGCTGGCGTCCTGGGGGCAGGATATTGCGCTCGATGTTGAGCATATGATCTATATTCCTAAAGATGAAAATGGCCATGAAATTCCGGTGGCAGACTTCGTCAAGATTCAGGCACGCGAACTGGAAGCCTGGCAGCGCTGGTTGTGGCAGCATGTCTTTCAGGATGATTATGCCAAGATTCTGGACATCGAACAGATGTACTGGGAACGTCTGGAAAATGAAGATACTCAGGTACAGGCTTTAAAACGTTTGCCAGAACAGGTCGTGGTCTTTACCTTGCTAGAATTGCCACCGAGTCAGCTGGATTTCTTGCGCCGTCTCGGTCAATACATCGATATTTATATTTTCCACTTTAACCCGTCACAGGAATACTGGGCCGATAGTGTCGATCCAGACTGGAAAGCACGTTATGACCTTGGCGTGCAGGAACGTTTCATCAAGAAATTTGAAAAATCTCAGGGACGTTTGCCGACTGATACCGAAATCCAGCATTTCTTTGCAGCCTTTCAGTTGAACTTTAATGCCGAAGACCGAGAATCGCGTCATCCCTTGCTGACCCGCTTTGGCAAGCAGGCACGTGATCATTTCTCGTTATTGTCCAAACTGTCTTCAGGTGAAGAAGGTCTCTGGGCCGATGCTTTCGTGGATGAATATCAGGATAAGTTACTGGCCAAAATCCAGTCGGATATTTTGTACCTGCTGGAACCGGAAAAACACCAGTATCCGCTCAAACCCGACGATGATTCGGTACAGATTCATGTCTGTCATTCCTCACTGCGCCAGCTGGAAGTCTTAAAAGAACAGATGATTCACTGGCTGGCCCAAGGCACGGAAGATGCCCCACGTCAGCCGAGCGATATTCTGGTGCTGGCCCCGAACCTGAAAGAGCTGGAGCCGGCGATCCGGAGTGTCTTTGCACCACCACCGCGAGAACGGGAAGGCCATAGCCAGCGTCTGCAAAAAGACAACCTATATCTGCCAATCCAGATTGCCGGGGTGTCCCGACTCGATGTCAGCAATGCCTGGCGCGCGGTACTGGGCCGGATTCAGCTGGTGCATCGACGTTTCAGTATCGAAGATTTTGCCGACTGGCTCAGCCTGAATGCGACCCAGCAACTATATGCGCTGGACTACGCGCAAGTTGAGCGCATGTTGCAGTTACTGGGCGAAGCGGGCTTTAAACGCGGTCTGGATCAGCAGCATTTACAGCAAAGCCTGACTGCAGGCGATGAAGATTACCGCTTCAGTTTTAAATTTGCATTGGATCGGCTGGCACTCGGGCTTGCAGTTCCGGAACATGCCCTGTTTCAGGATACCTTAAGCTATGCTCGGGTCTTGAGTAGTGATTTCCCTCTCATCTCGACTTTAATCCAGATTTATCAGGATCTGGTACAGCGCCGTGACTGGCTGATTTTGCATGAACAGGAACAACGTACCCCGGTAAAAACTTGGCTGGAATATCTGCGTGAAGACTTGAATGAGTTCCGTGAAGCCGGCGTCGAGTCCTTAAAGACGGTCGCAGAAATCATTGACAAGCAGATGCGGATGCTGACGTTGGCCGATTATCACGATCAGGATGATCCGCAGGCCAGCCAGGAGCTGGTCGCCTTAAGTCTGCCATTGCCTTATGTACTGGAAGAAATTCAGAATACGTTGGAGATGCAGCTGGATCAGGCCGAGCCGACCGGACAAATTACCTTTAGTCAAATCGGCCAGATCCGTCCGTTGCCGTATAAGCTGGTGGTGATGCTGAATCTGGATACCGGTAAATTTCCGAGCCGGAATCAGCAGGTGCCATTTGACCTGATGAACAGTCTGAAGCCGCAACTGGGCGATCGTTCCCGTCTGGATGATGACCAAGGCGCTTTTCTGGATGCATTGCTACTGGCACAGAACAATTTATGGCTGTTCTATAATGGCTTTGATGTTGATGATGGTGAAGCGCGTGATCCATCCACTTCATTGCAGGAACTGATCCAGCATATTGCCTTGATTTGCCAGTCAGACCAGCCCGATGCTGAAGTCGATGAAACGGTTGAGATGAATGGTTTGAGCGTGGCCAAGCATATCCGTCAGCTCTATCATGTGCATCCACTACAGCCGTTCGATCCGATCGGTTACGTCGAATCTCATACTCCACGTTATCAGACCCAGTGGTTTGCTGTAGCAGAATATATTCGCAGTGCAGAGGGCAAGCGCAGCAGCTGGATCAATGCTCATTATCCGGCCTTGATGCAGAAAGAAATCCGGGTGCTGAAAGGGGATGAGTGGATTCGTGACATGATTTTCCCAGCACGTCTATTCCTGAAAAGTATCGGTGTTTCCAGTGTGAGATATGCCGATCTGCCAAGTTCACGAGAACCCTTATTGCTGAATAAACTGGAACAGTATCAGGTCCGTGATTTCCTATTACAACAAGATCAAGAGATTGAGCCACAGCTGATGTTGGACCGCTTACCGGTCGGAAAAACTCAGGAAGCGACCTGGCTCAGCAGTCAGCAGGAACAACAATCGCTAAAAGAACGTTTATTGCAGCTGAATAAAGAGCTGACACCTGTAACGCAGCAAACCTGGCAATATAATCCTGAATTGCTGATTCATATTACCTTGCCGCAAGTGCCGCACAGCAGTTACTGGCTGAGTATGCAGTCTTCCTCCGCTTCGGAAAAACGTCGGGCACAGGTCTGGCTGGAATATTTGCTCTGGCTGGCCTATCTGAACAATGATGAACTGTCTCCGCAGCTGGAACGGATTGTCATTTTTAGTAATAAAACCCTGAAGTTCTCCGGGCTGCGTTCTAGTCAGGCACGTCATCATTTACAGGCTTGGTTGAAAGCCTGGGAAATCGGACAGACCCAGCCGCTGGTATTGCCTGCCGAATTGCTGATGAAAAAGGCCTGGGAATGGACCGAAAATGAACAGGGACAGATCACCATTGCCGAGATGCAGGAACTGCTAAAAGCCTGGAACAACAGCTATGAAAGTGCCAAGCCTTTGGCCAGCGATGAATCCAGCCAGTTGCATCAGGACTGGCAGTTTATTTTGCAGGATCAGGACCCGGATCTGGCCTTGCAACGCTGTTGCCATGACTTTGCCCATGCGCTATATGCGCCGATTCATGAACATCTGGAATGGATAAAAGAACAATGACCATGTTACCGAACCAGAGCAGTAAAAAGATTTCAACCAATCCGATTCAGGACATGCGCTTTAGCGGCCTGCACTGGATTGAAGCTTCGGCGGGGACGGGTAAGACCTATACCTTATCCAGTTTGATGGTGCGGATTTTTCTGGATCAGTATTATCCGCATCAGGTGATTGCCACAACCTTTACCCGTAAAGCCACAGCTGAACTGAAAAACCGGGTACGTCTCAGAGTCGAGGAAACGCTAGCCTTCATTCAGCGTCATCAGGAGCTGAATTCGGTCGAAATCACCGCCAAAATCCAGACTGAATCGGATCCACTATTTCAGCAGGTGTTGAAAGATTATGGCTCACGCATGGACTATGCCCGGCGCCGTTTACGTCTGGTACTGAACCAGCTAGATGAGCTGTTTGTCGGGACACTGGACAGCTTTAGCCAGAAATTATTACGTGAATTTGCCTTTGAAAGCGGCAAGATTGAACGGGCCGAACTGACTGAAGATCAGGACCTATATATCCAGCAGCTGATTCATGATGTGCTACGAGAATGGATCCAGCAGCAGCCGCAGTATATGGTCAATCATCTATATCTGCAAAACCTGTTGAAACCAGTAGAACACTATACTGGACTAGTTCGTGATGCTCTAAATTTCCGTGTGCAATACTTTCAGAAGGTAGAAAAAGTCGAATGGGATCTAGCTGAACTAGAGCACTGCATTCAGCGCCTGTTCGATGTACATGAACATGAAATTGAGATCATTCGGGAGTATTGCCAGAATTCTCCCAAGTATTTTCATAAGAGTTTTTTCACCAGATTAAGTGATGTCTGTGAAAACTTTATGACCTGGATGGCGGCACTGAAAACCAAAGGTGTGATGAGCTTTTTTGATCCAGAACTGCATGCGATCTTATTGAATCTGTGTTATTTGCGCCGCAAGAAAACCGATTTTCAGCCGACGACACAAGTGTTTAACAAAAGCTGTCCGGAAGCAGAGCAGCAGAAGATTCTGCAACATAGCCTGATTCAGGCCATTGATGGATTGTGCGAATTCAAAGAAAAGATGGATGCACAGCTGAAGCAGCTGACCACCTATCTGGAATATCATATTATTCGTAGTGTGCAGAACCGTCTGCCACAAACCCTGCAAAAACAGGGTGAAACCACATTTTCCCAACAAATCCGTACTCTGGCTGAAGCTTTACAGGGACAGCAAGGTCAGCGTTTTGCCCAGTTTGTACAGGCACGTTATCCACTCATTCTGGTCGATGAATTTCAGGATACCAATCAGGATCAGGATGATCTGCTGGCTAAAATCTGGCGTGATCCGAATCGGGTCAAAGCTGGCTGTATGATCATGGTGGGCGATCCGAAACAGGCGATTTACGGTTTCCGTGGCGGCGACATGCTGACCTATAACAAGGCGCGTGCCGATGTGCTGCAAAAGCAGGGCCGTGAATATACTCTGATCCAGAACCATCGCTCGGTAAAACCTCTGGTCGAGGTGGTGGACGCGTTGTTTCAACGCCAGATGGATTTTGGTGAACAGGTGCATTACACCCTGATTCAGGCGGGGAGCCGGCCACATCCGGATTTAATCGATAAAACGCTGAGCAATCCGCATCCACTGCGCTGGATTCAACTCGGTGAACAGGATGTTGAAGCGGATCAGGTGGTCTGGAAAATCCGCCAGTTATTGAATCAGTCTGAACAGCAGCAACTGTATTTCCAGCAGGGTGACAACGTTCAGCACTTAAAAGCGGATGATATTGCAGTTCTCAGTTTTGGCCATTATGCGCTGGAACAGGTCAAGCAGCGTCTGCAACGCATGGGGATTCCCTGTTATAAGGAATCTAAGCAGAGCGTCTTTGCCAGTCCGGTGGCTCAGGATGTTGCAGCTGTTCTGACCGCGATCATGGAGCCTTTTAACGAAGCCAAAGTCAAACGTGCTTTATTGACCCGTTTATTGGGCTTTAACCTGAAAAAGTTAATCGAACTGCAAGAGCAGAGCGAAGGTCTGAGCCGTTATATTGCAGACTTTGATGCTATCCGGGAAATGTGGTTTGAAAAAGGGTTTCTGACGGCCTGGAATTATGCCTTAAACCTGTTTCAGGTCTGGACCAATCTGGTTGCAAGCCAGAGCCTGGACAATGAACGGGTGGTGGTGAATTTACGTCACCTAACCGAGATCCTGTGTCAGCAAAGTGAATATTATCAGGGTGCTCAAAAGCTGTATCACTGGTATTTGCGTCAGTTGCAATCACCTTCAGGCAAGGATAACGAAAAAGAGCGAAAACTCTCTGGCGATCATGGGGTACAGCTCTTAACCATCCATGCTTCCAAAGGTCTGGAATTTAAAGTGGTGTTCCTGTTAGGTGCCGATGCACCTTTTGATGTGAATAAAGGAAATCTGAACTTTTCCCTGTCAGCCGCGGAAAATGTACTGGAACAATCCCGGGTGATTGCAGTTAATCATAAGGACTTGCATGAGCAGGCGATTTTGCAAAATGCGGCCCGTAATGCCGCAGAAAATCACCGGCTTTGGTATGTGGCACTGACCCGGGCCAGTCACCGGGTTTATGCCATGCTGCAAGATCAGAGCGGACAGGCGGATTCAGGCCTGGCATTCTGGCGTGGACAAGGTGAGGCGGCCTTTCAGCATGCCCTAAGTCTGCTGGAACAACCTCTGGCTTCTGAGCCGCCTAGAATTGTGGCAAAACAGACAGAAGCACCGTTACAGATGCAGGCTCATCCTTTACCGGAGCGACAGTTCTATCCGCGGACTAAAACCAGTTTTACTGCACTGTCACAGCATCTCCCGCATCAGGCAATATTGCAGGATGATCTGGTCATTGCTTCTGAACGTCCGGACAGTGCCGCAGATGAAATGAATCTGCTGGAACTGGAACAGCAGGTAGCCAGCCAACCACTGGACTGGATCAAGCTGAATTTTCCTAAAGGCACGGTGGCCGGAACCTTCCTGCACAGTATTTTTGAGCATATCGATTTTCAGGATCGCAGCTACTGGAATCTGGAAATCCGTCGTCGTTTTAAAAATACGGCGCCACAAATCTGGCAGGAACTGAAAGAGAAATTTCATCAGGCCTTTCATATTCGTCCATTGTTACAGCAGGCATTTACCCCGAGCTATCAGACGGCCTGTGTGAATTTACAGACCCTGTTCAGTCAGGTGGCCCGTCAAGGTCAAATGCAGCCGGAAAAATTGCAGCAGAGTATGCAAAAAGTACTCTCCAGCCTGAATTATAAAATCCTGACCGGAATTCGCCTGCATAATCAGAGTGAAGCTTATCGTCAGGAATGGCAGCAATTTTTCCGTTCCGCTCAAACATTCGATCACTCTGAATGGTTGAACTTCTTAGGGCAGTTTCAGCGCTATTTTACAGAACTGGATGATGAACCTTTTATCCAGTTTTTCGAACAGGAAATAGCGCAGATGACGCCTGCTGAGACAGCAGCGCAACTGGATGTAGAAGCCGTTTTTCAGCAGGCATTCGATCATTTCATTGATGAGATGACTGAGGATCTTCTACTCAATCGGGTTCATGACTGGCTCAAAGAAATTCTGGCTGCACCCCTACAGGAAGACTTCAGCCTGGAACAGTTGCAGCAAGGTGCGTATCTGTCCGAGTTTCCGTTTTATCTGTCTTTAACCGATGCACCGTTACAGATTCGTCAGATCCAGCAACTGTTTGCCGAGCATGATATTCTCATGCCTGATTTTAATGAGGCAAAATCGGCACGCTATCTGACCGGTTCTATCGATTTGGTTTATTTTGATGGCCAGCGTTATCATATTGCCGATTATAAAAGCAATTTTCTCGGGCCGGATCAGCAGCATTACACGGCCGAGGCCATCCAGCAGAATATGACCCACTCCAGTTACTGGCTGCAAGCGGCCTTATATCTGGTGGCATTGCATCGTTATCTAAGCGTGAACATGCAGGGATATGACATGCAGCAGCATCTGGGTGGGGCGACTTATCTGTATTTGCGCGGTATGAATGGTCAGGCTGAACAAGGCGCTTATCACTGGCAGCCTGGTCTGGAATTTATTCTGAAACTGGATGAAATTCTGGGCTATTTTGAGCAGAAAAAATCAGCATAATTTTGATGATTTATAAAATTTTAAGAGTTTAAACAGAAGATTATCCTGTGGATAACTTTGAGGATAACTGTGTGGAAAATGAGCAAATTCACGTGTCTCAGCAATCAGCCCATTTAATGGCCTGGATTGACTATCTATGTCAGCCACCGTTCAGTTCGGCGACCTTTGATGCTGCCGCAAAATTGCTGATTCAGCAGCTCCTTGAAGCGATGCAGGAGGGCAATAGTTGTATTCCGGCTAGTGCCGAGCAAAAAGCTCTATTGCATCATTTGGTATTGGATCGTAGCCAGCAGGCTCAAGGCATTGCACCTTTTATTTTTGAAAACCAGCAGTTGTATTTATACCGCTACTGGCAGCTGGAGCAGGCAGTCGCTACAGAGATCGCCCGGATCAAGTCTCAAGCCATCATGCCGGTTGATTTAAATGAGCGTGATCGTAATCTCCTGACAGATCCACAGCAAAAGCAAGCGCTGGAAATGGTCGCCAAGCAGGGGCTGAATATTATTACCGGTGGACCAGGAACTGGTAAAACCTACACCTTGGCACATATGATTGCTGTACTGCATGAAGCCTTGCCTAATATCCGGATTGCGATGGCCGCTCCGACGGGTAAAGCTGCACAGCGGATGCAAGAAGCCTTGCAAAAAGCTTTATATAGTGAAAAGTTACAAGCTTTTGAACTGGAGGCTTTAAAGCAGGTTCAACCCGTTACTTTGCACCGCTTACTGGGCTTGGGGCGGTTGGGACGCCCACGGTTTCATGCCAAGCAGCCTTTACCCTATGATGTGATCGTGGTTGATGAAGCATCCATGTTGGACTTAAGCCTGTCGCAGATGCTTCTTGCTGCAGTGCCAGATTCAGCCCGCTTAATTTTATTAGGCGATGCAGACCAGCTGGCCTCGGTGGATGTCGGCACTGTACTGGCAGATTTACAGCAGACTTCTGTTCTGGCAGATAATCGGGTCAATTTAATCACGACACGCCGTTTTGCTTCAGGCGCCCGGATTGGTGCGATGGCGCACTTTATCCAGCAGGAACATGTTCCAGCATCGGTTTTAAACCAGTTTGAACAGCAAGTGGTTGCTGCGAGTGAGCTGCAAGCAATTGCACTGGATCAGGTAGAGATTGACCAGCTGCAACTGCAATATTTGCCAGAAATAAACCCAACTACAGGTCTACAGTTAGACCCATATTATGATCAACTGATGTATGGCTATCAGGGTTATGCAGACGCGATCAAGCTGGCTCAGGATCAGGCTGGTTTCGAGCAATATGTGCAGCAGGCAATTCAGTACTTTGATGATTACCGGATTCTCACCGCAATTCGGCATGGTGATCTGGGTTTGAATAAAATCAATCAGCAGATTGAACAGCGTTTTCTGGCCAGTGTAGGCAAGTTAAAACAGGGCGACTGGTATACCGGTCGACCAGTGATGATGACTTATAACGATTATCAGCTGGGTCTGTCCAATGGTGATATTGGCATCTGTTTCTGGAGAGAACAAGAAGGACAGTCACAATTTGAAGTGTATTTCCCGAGCTTAGAAAAATGGGTGCTGGCGACCCGCTTACCGAAAAGTATCGAAACGGCATTTGCTTTGACGATTCATAAATCGCAAGGTTCAGAATTTACTCATACGGCTGTAGTACTCGATCAACAGGCCAAAAATTTGCTGAGTAAGGAACTGATTTATACAGCGATTACCCGGGCCAAAAAAGTTGTGAGCTTACTGGTAGATCGCGACGCGTTTACACAAGCGCTATGCGTCAGAACCACACGAAAGAGTGGCTTAAGCGAAAAAATACTTGAACAATGCAACAATCTATTGGCAAAAAATAAATAACTGTTGTAGGTAAATGCTTACATGGATTCAGGAAATTGGCGCATGGAGCTTTTACTCGGTTTTTGAGAAGATTGGTCACACAAAAGAACTCAACACGGAAAGTTGGGTATAAATCGCATAATAAGAACAAGAATGTCACCAGACAGCGAACTTACAGTGAAGTAAGTGAAAGAGGAAACTTACAGCCGCTAAGCCTTGTAGTTTTGGGAGAGACTACAAGGCTTTTTTATATCTGCCGTTAATGGAATTTTGCCGTAATCTTATAGTTCAATTAAGTTGGCAGAATAAGTAAATTTAAGTAAATAGTGTAATTAAAAGATATATAAGTGTAATATTTTGCAAATTTCGATGACAATTTTGTACGCAATGGCTTACAGCGAGTGAGGATAAATGCCTCTATGAGCATTTCGACAATATGGCAAAATCTACCACACAAGGAAGTTATTTTTAGTCAGGAAGATTTGAAAATAATAAAGCGTAAAACGCACTAAAAAAACAATAAATAAAAAATGATAATAGAAGAAACTACAGCGCGAAAAAGCCCGAGTTTACTCGGGCTTTTTTTTATCATTTATTTCTAAGCGCGACCAGAAATATTTTAAATATAAAAAGATCAGTTAATTTCTGCAGTTATCTAAACAGCTCCTCATAAGCCAGATCAGGTCTAATTCCTGAAATTATGTGTAAATTGAACCATATGGGATTTCTTCATATCAGTAAATAAGCAAAGACATCTGGCAGCCGACACCCTCAAAATTCATGATCTATTTTTGCAATCTGACGCAATTTCCCTTAAAATATGCAACTTGCTGTAGTGATGCACGGCAGTCAATGTATTGAATTCTCATTACTTTGATTTTTATCAAGATATATAAGCATCTCGGAGAAATCGAATGGCTTTAACAAACGCAGATCGCGCAGAGATCATTGCTAAATTTGCTCGCGCTGAAAACGACACTGGTTCACCAGAAGTTCAAGTAGCTCTTTTAACTGCTCAAATCAATGACTTACAAGGTCACTTCAAAGAGCACAAACACGACCACCATAGCCGTCGCGGTCTGATCCGTATGGTTAACCAACGTCGTAAGCTTCTTGACTACCTAAATGGTAAAGACCACGGTCGTTATGTTGCATTGATCGGTGCTTTAGGTTTACGTCGTTAATTCGATTTAAACTTTATTTTCGGGTTTATTGCATGCCTTATGCTTTATTGCTGAAAACTAAAATCGGTTTAGCCTTTGGCTAGATCAGGGGAAGGGGCGAATGTTCGCTCCTTCTTTGTGTTTAAAAATAGTGTTTATTTCTGGTGAGGTCGGCTTCTAAGCTTTGTCATTTACCCGTCCATTTGGATGTGAATGCCAAACCTTAGGGGTCTCCACTAGAATAAAATCAGGAAAAAATAAAACATGTCGATGTTTAATATTGTTCGTAAAGAATTCCAATTTGGTCAACATCAGGTTGTCCTAGAAACAGGTCGTGTTGCGCGTCAAGCCAATACTGTATTGATTACTATGGGCGGCGTAACTGTATTGGTTGCTGTTGTTGCTCAACCAACTGCTAAAGCAGGTCAAGACTTTTTCCCACTGACTGTTAACTATCAAGAAAAACAATACGCAGCTGGCCGTATTCCTGGTGGTTACGGTAAACGTGAAGGCCGTGCATCTGAAGCTGAAACGCTGATTTCACGTCTGATCGACCGTCCAATTCGTCCATTGTTCCCAGAAGGTTACTATAACGAAATCCAGGTGACTGCGACTGTTGTATCTTCTGACAAGACTATGGAAGCTGACATTGCAGCAATGCTGGGTACTTCTGCAGCACTTGCGATTGCAGGTACACCATTCCGTGGTCCAATCGGTGCGGCACGTGTGGGTCTGATCAACGGTGAATACGTTCTAAACCCAAGCTTTGAACAATTGAAAGAAAGTGATCTTGATCTTGTCGTTGCAGGTACGGAATCTGCAGTACTGATGGTTGAATCAGAAGCGAAAGAACTTTCAGAAGACCAAATGCTGGGTGCAGTATTGTTCGGTCATGATGAAATGCAAATCGCGATCCAAGCAATCAAAGAATTCGCGACCGCAGCTGGTGCGAAAGAATCAACTTGGGTGGCTCCTGAGAAAAACGAAGACCTTCGTGCAAAACTGAAAGAAGCATTCGAAGCGAAAATCTCTGAAGCATATACCATTGCGGTGAAACAAGACCGTTATGCAGCACTTGATGCACTTCAAGCAGAAGCGCTAGCTCAGTTCGTTCCAGAAGGTGACGAAACTGGTCTTGCTGATGACGTAAACGAATTATTTGAAGATCTTAAATACCGTACCGTACGTGACAACATCCTGTCTGGTAAACCGCGTATTGACGGTCGTGATACTAAAACTGTTCGTGCCCTTGATGTACAGGTTGGCGTATTAGACCGTGCTCACGGTTCTGCATTATTCACACGTGGTGAAACTCAGGCATTGGTCACTACTACTCTGGGTAATACTCGTGATGCGTTGATGGTAGATACCTTGGCTGGTACTAAAACTGACAACTTCATGCTTCACTACAACTTCCCTGCATATTCTGTAGGTGAAACAGGTCGTGAGTCTGGTCCTAAACGTCGTGAAATCGGTCATGGCCGTCTGGCTCGTCGTGGTGTTCAAGCCGTGCTTCCAGCAGCTGACCGCTTCCCGTACGTGATCCGTATCGTATCTGACATCACTGAATCTAATGGTTCATCTTCAATGGCGTCTGTATGTGGTGCTTCTCTATCATTGATGGATGCCGGTGTTCCACTTAAAGCACCAGTTGCGGGTATCGCAATGGGTCTAGTGAAAGAAGGTGAACGTTTCGCAGTTCTTTCTGACATCTTGGGTGACGAAGACCATCTTGGTGATATGGACTTTAAAGTAGCGGGTTCTGCTAACGGTATTACTGCACTACAAATGGACATCAAGATCGAAGGTATTACTGAAGAGATCATGGAAGTTGCATTGAACCAGGCTTATGCAGGTCGTATGCACATCCTGAACGCGATGAATCAAGTAATTTCACGTGCTCGTCCAGAAATTTCTATGCACGCGCCGACTTTCCAAGTGATCAACATCAACCCTGACAAGATCCGTGACGTGATTGGTAAAGGTGGTGCAACGATTCGTCAAATCACTGAAGAAACTAAAGCTGCGATTGACATCGAAGATAACGGTACAGTACGCGTATTTGGTGAAACTAAAGCTGCTGCACAGGCTGCGATTGCAAAAATCCAGGCACTGACTGCTGAAGTTGAGCCAGGCACAATCTACACAGGTAAAGTGATTCGTATCGTTGAATTCGGTGCATTCGTGAACATCCTGCCAGGTACTGACGGTCTGCTTCATATTTCTCAAATCTCTAACGAACGTATTGCCAACGTGGCTGACGTATTGAAAGAAGGTCAGGAAGTGAAAGTACAAGTTGCTGACGTTGACAACCGTGGTCGTATTAAATTGACCATGAAAGACATCGAACAAGCATAATTCGATTACTTTTAAGTCTGAAAAAGCCTGCATCATGCGGGCTTTTTTATTTGGACAGATTCTTTATTTAAGAACCGAAATCATTTAATAATCACATTGTAGATAAAACGGATGATTAAACCTTATATTGAAACATTCTTGGTTGAGAAAGCTGTTCTCATTTAGGTAAGCGGATCGGCTTCAGAGTTTTTCAGCATGCGATAAATCTCGTCTTTCAGTTTTAGTTTTTTGCGTTTAATCGCATCGATATCATCATTGATATGATTGACTGGATCGAGTTCAAGCTGACTAATCTGTTTGTCCAATTTACTATGTTCCTCAAACAGTCGGGCAAAGTACGGATTTTCCTCACGTAATTGCACAATTAAATCACGGTATTCTGGGAACATATATTTGATCTTTTTATTGCAGTCTTTGGTTTTCATAGGGATATTTATCACTCAAAAAATAAAAGAAAAAAGCAAAATATGCCCTAGTCCGCATTGATCTAACTCATGCAGACCGGACATTAAAGGGCATTACTTGAAATGCAGATGTTTCACCTCACGACGTAATTCCTGCACTTCATCAATGAGATCCAGCATCATGGCAACGGCACTAAAGGAAGCATCAAAATCACGCTGCAAACGGTAAGCCCGTTGTGCTCGAGTAATATCTTCCCCGAGGAAGGTACCAGGATGCGTTTTAGAACGGTTCGGCAAAATTCCATGTTCAATGAGTTGCATCACCCATTCCGGACTTTGGCCACATGCTTCAGAAAAGTGGAACAAATCAAAGGTACGATCATCTATGATTTCAGAGGGGATATAACCGTTGGAAAAGTTTTCTCTATATTGAATTGTAGTCATAGCTCTACTCCTTAAACAGCCAGGCTTGAGACATTCAGAAAGGAAGGTCGTCCTGAAGTAGGGGAATGCCATAATATTTTATGGCCGCTGCGCTGTGCCCTAACGGTATGGGATGCTAGTTGAACCAGCACCCTGCCTAGAAGAGGAACTCCTATCCTGTGGAAATCCTGCTTGAACCTGAACAGCTCAGTCTGAGCAGGGAAACAAAGATCTAGGCGGGCATCTGTTTTTATAGTTTTATCTGTCATTTGCAAACCATCCGCTGTTTGCAACACACATTTACCCATGCCTATCAATTGAGGAATACTTGTTGCATGGATACTCCGTTCCAGAGGTTCCAGAGTCCGTAGCAGATTGAATTGCAGCTGAAGATAGATCATTGTGTGAATAAAAAATAACCGTCTTCAATTCATTATTATGAGTTTGGGCTAAGGGAAACAGTTTTTATTTGTACTTAATTGTTTCAAATCATAACCATTAAGAAAGCCCCTGAAACAGGGGCATGGAAAACTGACAAAAATTAGTATTTTATCCAGGTAACACTGCGTCCGATAACCGAAACGCCTACGTAACCACGCAGGGTCAGGCGTTTGCCATTGGCGCTTAAACGTGCTTTACCTTTGTAAACTTTACCGCTGATTGGATCAAGTATCTTGCCATCATGGAATTCGTGAGGTTTTTTGGGGTCTGCCTTAAAATCCCAGATAAATGGCAAGCCAATAAATGGTTTATTCTTAAGCTGTCCTGGACATTTGCTACAGATTCCCAGTTTTTCTGCACCTGGCAGGCTACGGGTTTCTACGATAATTCCCTCATAGCTGCCATCTGGTTTTTTACGGATTTCGACATCAGCACGAGAATAACCGGATTGATCATCGATAGTCTTCCATTTCCCCAGTAGTGGATCTTCAGAAGCAAAGCTTAAACCTGCTGCTGTTGCCAATGTGATCCCCATCATTAAGCGACTTAAAATTTTCTTCATAACATGCCTGTTGATCAATGATTATTCGTATTAGATTTATTACTCTAATTTATTCATAAAATGTAACAAAATCAATAGCACAAAGTGTGATGAGATTGGCATAAGATTAATAGATTCATGTGAATTATCACATGACCTAAAATAAAAAAGCTCCTAAGGAGCTTTTCTTAATAATCTGAATTCGAAACTAGTTTTTAATCCAGGTCATATTGCGTCCGACCGGTGCACCTTCAGCACGACTATGAATGGTAAGATGCCTGCCATTATTTTTCAGGCGGGCACGGGCCTGATAAAGCTGTCCAGAAACCGGGTCGAGCAGAGTGCCGTTAATAAATTCATTGCTATGCTCGGGATGACTACTCAGTCCCTTAAGCATCGTCAGTCCAATGAGCGGCTGATCCTTCAATGCGCCTTTGCATAGGGTGCAAGTCTGCTGTCGAGCTGCCCCTGGAATCTCACGAACATGCACAATTTTGGCAATATAGTGATTCTGAGCATCCTTACTAATCACCACATCTGCCAGGGAATAACCAGTACGGTCATCAATGGTTTTCCAGTGGCCAAGTAATGGGTCACTGTTGGCGAAAGCAGATAGACTGATGGTGCTTGCTGCTGTAAGAATGATAGAACAAAGCAGTTTGAATCTCATTGCCACATTACCCCATGCTATTGAAAATATATTTAACTTCTTAAAGGCATAAAAAAATTATGGGATTAATATAGCGTGAAAAATCCACTAAATACCAGTCAATAATCACATTAAATTAAGAAAAATGAATATGAGTTAAAAATTACGTTCATTCAGCATGATGAGAATGAGTAAGTATTTACGTGATAAGGAATGGGATAAAGATAATGATTTTAAGCTGTCCAAGCCTTTGATCTGGCCAGACAGCTTGCAGATGAGAATTTATAAAAAATGAGATTTATTCGACTTTCACCCAGGATACTGTTCGTCCGAGCATGGGTGTACCTACATAGCCACGAAGCGTCAGCACATTACCTCGGGAATTCAGCGTTGCCTTACTTTTATAGATATTGCCGGTTAGTGGATCGAGAATTGAACCATTAACGAATTCATTTTTCTTTTCTGGATTTGGTTTTAGACCTGATAAGACAGATAGACCCAGAATAGGCACGTCTTTCAGTGCGCCTTTACATTTAGAACAGTGGGTATGTGCAGGACGATTTGGAATGGCATGGATACGAACAACTTTACCCTGATAAGTACCATTATTGAGTTTACTGATTTCAACATCAGCACGCGCATAGCCCGTTTTGTCATCAATGGCTTTCCATGTCCCCGTGATTTCGGCTGCATAGCTGAAGCTCTGCGCAGCACATAACATCACACCCATTAAATATCGAAATTTCATTTAAAATCTTCCACTTATTTTTTTTGATTTTTTTACTTTGAAAATACCGTTGATCTTCTGATTCTATCGGTGTGCAAATTTTAATCATGAGGCAAGCTTGAAATTAAGTACATTTGTCTTTTTTTTATGAGGAATTTTGGTCAATATTTTATGAAAATATAAAATGAAAAAAGCACTCAATATTGAGTGCTTTTTTTGAGTCGAGCAGGGGCTGTTATTAACTGAGGTGTTCACCAAACAGGCTCAAAGCTTCTTCAGCCGTAAAAATATAACGGCTATTACAGAACTGACAGTCCATCTCAATTGGATTCTGGAATTCTAAAGTTTCACGAACCGATTCTACACCAATCTGCTGTAAGGCAATCGCACAACGTTCTTTAGAACAGGTACAGCCAAACTGCAAATGTTCTACTTCTGGTAAGCGCACTTCTTCTTCGTTATATAAACGATAGAGAATTTCATTGGCCTCCAGAGTGACCAGTTCTTCTGTTTTTAATGTTTCAGTCAGCATGGTCAGACGTGGCCATAAGTCTTCATCGACACGGCGTTGTTCTTCTTCACTGTTACGCGGTAGCAATTGAATCAGCAAACCACCTGCACGGTTGTTGTCACTGGCCAGCACGATACGTGTCGGAATCTGGGCAGACAGGTCATAATATTGCATCAGACAGCCAGCCAGATTTTCCTGATCAAGCGGAACAATACCCTGATAACGTTCACCAAATTCAGGCTCGATATTGATAAACAGCACTGGATTAGTCAGTGATTTTAAAACTGTGCTGCTATCTTCTGCTGCCTGAAAGTGTGGATCTTCTTCGTAATCCGCCAGTGCACGTACTTCACCGCGATGGTTACATTCAGCCATTGCCCATTTAAATGTGCCTGAAGCCTGAATTTGTAGGCTGATACGCCCTTTAATTTTCAGGGTGCTGGCCAATAGTGCAGTGGCGCTCAGCATTTCACCTAACAGGATTTTTACTGCAGGCGCATAGTCACGCTGGGCCAAAATTGTTTGTAAAGCTTCTTCAAGATGCACCACTTCACCACGAACAGGGCTATCTTCAATAAAAAAGCGTTGGCGTAAATCAGACATAAAATTCTCCATAACCCTGCTTTAATGGTGGCATTATTGTAAAACACAAGTTATGCCAGATCATCTCTTATGGCATCAATTCCTGAAGCGTTGTTGTCCTGTTGCGTGTCCGTATCCTGTTCTGGTGCTTTTTTTAGCTGATCCTGAGCAAGAAGATGCTCCAGTTCTGCCAGTGTATTCCTTGAGCCTGCGAAATTAAACGGACTCTCCGTATCCGGATGAAATTGACGATTGAGCAGTTTCTGATCATGAGTATGAAACTCATGGATCTTTTGTTGCGCCTGTTCTTCAGACAGTCCGCTCAGCTGAACTAGCAGACACTGACTTAGTTCTAGTGCAGAAGCATAGGTTTCTCGCCAGATTTGTTCCACGCCCAGCTCCTGAAGTAAATGGACATGATGCCGGTTACGTGCCCGTACCCATAAAGACATGTCAGGATAATTTAAGCGCAGATGTCGGACGGTCAGCAGTGAATCTTCAATATCATCAATGGCGACAATCACATGCTGAACCGTATCCAGATGTGCCTGAGCTAAAGCCTCTGGCTCAGTCGCATTGGCCTGATAGAAGGTAATACCGTAAGAGGTCAGCAATTCAGTTGCTTCGATATTGCTGTCCATTACACTGAATTTTTGCTGCTGTTGCAGCAAAATACGGGCAATGATCTGGCCAAAACGGCCAAAACCGATTAATAAAATTGGTGTGGTATTTGGTGGAAGGCTTTCAATGTCAAAGGTCGCTGCCAAATGATTTTGCCGATCCAGTCGTGGCAGAATCTGGTTATGCAATAACCAGTAAAATGCCGGTGTGAGTAGCATGGATAAACTTGCCATCCACATCAATGGGGAGAGCAGGGTTGGAGTAACGATCTGCTGCGAAAGCGCAATGATGAGTGCCAGAAAAGCGAACTCACCACTTTGTGCCACACTGGCGGCCAGTAGCGTACTGTTGCGCCAACTATGCTGATAATAACGTGCCAATCCTAAGGTAATCGCAAATTTAATCAGGATCAGCGAAAGTGTTCCGGCAATAATCAATACGGGTTGCGTCAGCACATCGGCAAACTGCAATGACATGCCCAGACTGATAAAAGCCAACCCAATCAATAAACCGCTAAAAGGCTGCAGACTCTTTTCAATCGAAATCCGGAAATCAGAATCTGCCAGTAACATACCGGAAAATAATGCTGCCAGGTACAGATTCAGTCCCAGCGTATCCATCAGGACTAGTAAGCCCAAGAAAATGACAATGGTAACAATGCTATGCAATTCATGACGACCACTTTTGGCAATCCAGCGATAGAGCGGCTGCATGAAATAGCGGTTACATAGAAATAAGCCAGTAAAGGTAGCCATCATGGCAGCAAAATAAGCTATGCCATGTTCTGTTGAACTGACCCCAGCAAAAAGCGGAATCGCTGCAATGATAGGAATTGCAATCAGTGCATGAATCAGGGTGTTGGCATAAGCGGATTGACCATAACTGGTCGCCAGTTGTTGCTGATTATTTAAAAACTGGGTCACCAACGTCATGGCAGAGAGGCTGCCGGCCAGTCCGATGACAATGCTGGAAACCAGATGCTGATCGAGAAAGAACCAGGCCAGCAGGCTCAAAATCAGGGCCGTGCTCAGTACCTGTAAAATGGCCATAAACCACAGGGGTTGCCCAAGCTGAAGAATTCGTTGTGGTCTGAGTTGCAGACCAATCCAGAACATTAGGGCCAACAGGCTGATTTGAATAAAAGTCTGCATCACCTCAGGAGCAGAGATCAGCGCTAAGGCACTCGACCCAATGATTAAACCTGTCAGTAAATAGCCCAGCACTGTTGGCAGTCTGAGTTTATGGCTCAGTGGCACCATGAACAGTGCAATCGCCAGAACCAGCGCTATTTGTAACAGTATCGACATTTTTCCGCCTTAAATTTTATTTTCATCCAGTCTTAAAGTTGAGCCTTTATCAAATGAAGATGGTCTCAATATTTTAGCTGAGTTCTTGTGGATCGATATCCAGTGTCAGCTTCATATTGGATGGCTTATCCTGTAACAGGTTTTGCCACCAGCTACGGACATAATAATGCAAACGGGCACGGTCTGCGGACAATAGCACCATATGGGATTGATAGCGTCCGGCTTTGCGTTCCATCGGGGCAGGAATGGGACCCCAGATGTCCAGCACCAGATCGGGATATTGCCTGAGCAGGGCAGCATGTTTCTGTAAGAATTCGGTATTTTGTGCCTGATCTTTGGATTCACAGCGAATCAGCACGGCATAACGAAAAGGAGGCATCTGGGCGATTTGCCGTTCGGTCAAAGTCTGCTTGGCAAAAGCGCGGTAATTTTCAGTGACTAAGGTATTCAGCAGCGCATGATCAGGTCTTAGGGTCTGTAAATATACATCCCCTTTATGTTCCCCACGTCCTGCACGACCTGCGACCTGTACGATCAATTGTGCTGTACGTTCTGTGGCCCGGAAATCAACGCTAAGAAGACCAGAATCGATATCCAAAATTGCAACCAGCGTGACATAAGGAAAATGATGGCCTTTGGCGAGCATCTGCGTGCCGAGCAGAATCGCAGGCTCACTTTTCTGAATCTTGTCATAGATCTTTTGCCAACTACCGACCCGGCTGGTTGAGTCGCGATCGACCCGGATCACTTCAAAATCTGGAAAAAGCTCATTCAGATGTTCTTCAACTTTTCCAGTCCCCATGCCTAAAGTGGCCAACTCCTGATGCTGGCATTGCGGACACTGTTCAGGCATACGATGAATGGTGCCGCAATGATGACAATGCAGATGTTGATAAGGTTGCCGGTGCACAGTGAAATTGGCATCACAGTTCGGACACTGCGCCTGCCAGCCACAACTGCCACAAATCAGTACGGGCGCATAACCACGACGATTCAGGAAAATGAGTACCTGTTCTTTTTTAGCCAGGCGCTTTTTGATTTCTTCAATCAGATGCAGGCTGATGCCATGCTGCTTTGGCGCTACTTTTAAATCCAGAATATGGATTTTCGGCATTAGCGCTGTACCCGCGCGTTGATTCAGTTCCAGTACCTGCATTTTACCTTGCTGCACCAGTGCATAACTGTCAATGCTGGGTGTTGCCGAACCCAAGAGGACTGGACATTGCTGTAAATGTCCCCGGTACAATGCCACATCACGGGCATGATAGCGAAAGCCTTCCTGCTGTTTAAAAGACAGGTCATGCTCTTCATCCAGAATGATCAAACCCAGATTCGGCATCGGTGTATAAATCGCAGAACGGGTGCCAAGCACAATGGAAGCTTTACCGGTTTCAGCGGCTTGCCAGGCTTGTAAGCGTTTACTGTCATTCAGGCCAGAGTGAAGCAGGGCAATATGACAATGGAAACGGGACTGAAAGCGGCTAATCGTTTGTGGCGTCAGTCCGATTTCAGGTACTAGTACCAGTACCTGCTTGCCCTGTTTAAGTACTTGTTCCATGATCTGAAGATAGACTTCAGTTTTGCCGCTGCCAGTCAGGCCATCAAGTAAAAAGGCCTGATATTGCTTGCGGTATTTCAGCACTTGCTGAATCGCATGCTTTTGTTCCGGATTGGCCGTTAATGGCATCTGGGCCAGTTGTACAGGTTGCGGGCTAAAATCCTGTGCTTCCAGTACACATTCGCAAATCCCTTTTTTTTCGAGCGCTTTTAAAGTCGCTGTTTCTATTCCGGCCAGATTTAAGAGATTCTCAGTTGTTCCCACCGGATGTAGTTTTAGAATCCGATAGGCTTCCTGTTGCCTCTCGGAACGGCGAACCTTGGCTTCAGCCTCATGATCCAGCAATTTCCAGTTTCGGGCCAGCAGGTTATAAGGTTTGCCCTGACGCAATAAGGTCGGCAAGGCAGTCTGGATCACTTCCCCGATAGGAAACTGGTAATACTGTGCTGACCAGGTCAATACACTTAAAACCTGGGAATTGATAATGGCACGGTCATCTAAAAGCTCGGTAATTGCTTTCAGTTTGAAACTGGGATCAATCGGAGCATCTAGCGGTAATTTTTCAGTAATCACGCCGACCAGATTTTGCCGGCCAAAAGAAACCGCGACTCGGGCACCCACTTCTGCCTGCTGATATTGTTCCTGACTCAAGCTATAGTCAAAACAGTCAAACAGATGCACCGGCACTGCAACACGAACACGATAAATAGGGGCAGTAACGGGAACAGAATTTGGCATAGTAACAGAGTGGGTCCTGATGAAATTTCGTCGTGCTCAAAGTTCAGTTATGTTAGAGTGAGCAGATAATTTATATTGAAGAATATGAATGATTTTGATGGTCTGACGCAACAGCGTTAAGCAAAATTTTGGAAAATTAGAGCATTACAATGCCTGCATATCAGTTTACTGCGCTTGACGCTTCAGGGAAGCAGCAAAAAGGCGTGCTTGAGGGGGATTCACCACGACAAATCCGGCAACAGCTTCGGGATCAGGCGCTGATTCCGGTCTCTGTAGATCCGGTTGAGAAAAAAGACCAGCACTACCGTCGCAAATGGTTTGAAAAAAGCATTACTGCTTATGATTTGGCTCTTATGACCCGACAACTCTCGGTACTGGTCGCTGCCGCAATTCCGCTGGAAGAAGCCATTCGCGCCGTCGGCAAGCAGAGCGAAAAAGTTCATGTGCAAAATCTGCTGATGTCAGTACGTTCTAAAGTGCTGGAAGGACATAGCTTGGCTCAGGCGCTACAACAGTCTGGACGTTTTCCAGAGCTGTATATTGCCACCATTGCGGCTGGTGAACGTTCTGGTCACTTGGACCTGATTCTGGATCAGTTAGCTGACTATACCGAAAACCGTTTTGCTATGCAGAAAAAGATTCAAGGGGCGATGATCTATCCGATTATTTTGCTCTTGATGTCTTTTGCAATTGTGATGGGCCTGATGACCTATGTAGTACCGGATATCGTCAAGACCTTTGATCAAAGTAAAGATGCCTTGCCTTGGATTACAGTGACTTTAATGAAAGCCAGCGATTTTATCCGGATCGCGTGGCCATTTTTATTGATAGGGAGTGCGGTAGGTATTTTTCTTCTGGTACGGTTTTTAAGAACAACGGCTGGGCATTATGCTTTTGATCGTCTGACTCTGAAACTACCTTTATTCGGAAAATTATCACGTGGCATTAATGCTGCCCGTTTTGCCAGTACTCTATCGATTCTGACTCAGTCTGGTGTGCCATTGGTGGATGCCTTACGCATCGGGGCAGCGGTAAGTAATAACTGGGTGATCCGGGATTCGGTTAATTTGGCTGCTGAAAAAGTCACTGAAGGCGGGAACCTGGCTACCCAGCTGGAACGTAGTGGTTATTTCCCCCCGATGATGGTACAAATGATCAAAAGTGGTGAAGCCTCGGGGGAGCTGGATCGTATGCTGGAACGGGCATCGACCATGCAGGATCGGGAAGTGACCACACTGATTTCGACATTACTTGCGCTTCTGGAGCCGCTGATGCTGGTACTCATGGCCAGTATTGTGCTGGTAATTGTGATCGCGGTGATGCTGCCAATCGTCAATATGAATAATATGATTTAAATAACATGTGTAACGTCTACGAAGAATTGAAAGTGCCTGAAACTTTCTAAAGATGAATGAGAGATATTGAATGAAAAGGAATCCAAATCAAGCCAAAGCCCCTTCAACTACAGCTGTTAAACCTACCGTACGTGTGAGCCAGTTACGTGCCCATCGTGCCTCAGGTTTTACCCTGATTGAAGTAATGGTGGTTATTGTTATTCTCGGTGTGCTTGCGGCCCTAATTGTTCCAAATGTAATGGGACGCGGTGAAAAGGCTAAAGTGGATACCACAGTCATCAAATTGCAAAGTATTGCGGGTTCACTGGATCAATATAAGCTGGACAATGGCAAATATCCAAGCATGCAGGAAGGTGGTCTGGATGCGCTGGTAAATCAGCCGGCAACAGCGAAGAACTGGCTCCCAGGCGGCTATGTGAAAGGTGGTTATCCAAAAGACAGCTGGGATAATGACCTGCAATACGTGATTCCGGGAACTAACGGCCGTGCCTTCGACTTGTATTCTTTTGGTGCTGATGGACAGGCGGGTGGCGAAGGAACTGATGCTGATATTTATTACCAACCTTAACTGATAATTATTATAAATTAGTAGGTTATTGAATATATCACTTCACTTGATTGATTGTTTCAATATTGGGTGAAGTGATAATAACTCTCAATCATAAAATATAATATAAATAACTGAATTTAATGCTATTACTATAATATTGATGATTTGATAGTTATAATAAGAATTATTCCCATATTTATCTATTACAATTATCGTAAAATGTGAATAAATATAGACTTTCTATTTACAAAAAATAGCTCATAATATTCTTAATGGCCCTTTTTTAGCCAAAGGAGAATGGTATGAAAGCATTAATATTGTCGGATGAAATAAACCAGTTTCATTGGTCGATGCTGAAATCTGTTCTTTTGGTTTTAAGCATTCTTCCAGCCAGCCAAGGAATTTTGCATTTATGGCAGACCACTGAAGGCAGCAGCCAGATTATGGTGGGTTTCTTTGCCATTAGCATGATGAGTACCTTATTCGTACTATGCTTCTGGTCAGCATTAAAAGCATCTGTCGTGCAGTTTAAACAAGAACAGGCTTCTGCATTTGAAAACGGTATTGTACAGATCTATCGTTATATTCCAATGTTGTCACTGGCGAGCATGTTGTCTTATCTGGTGATCCAGTTTTAATAACATTCTTAATAAATATATAGATAAAAAACGAGGCATGAACCTCGGTTTTTTATCGCCCCTCTCTTTTTAAAAGGGAGGTCGGGAGGGGTTTAGAAAATTAATCCCCCTTCTTGCGCCATATAGGACTCACCTTTTGCAAAGGGGGCTTTTGAGAGAACTATCTTCTAGACTTAAAGCTGATATCCACTTTACGTGGGCGGAAGCGCCAACCTAGTAATAAGAGCAATACGGAGAAAATCAGCACTGGCCAGTCGCTGAGTTTCATGTAGAGCGTTTCACCCTGCATGGCGGGTAGCTCACCGCGGAGTATAGCTTCTTTATCCATAGGTGCACGTTTCACAATATGGCCATTGTGGTCGATGAACGCAGTTACCCCAGTATTGGTAGCACGAATAAACCAGCGACCATTTTCCTTGGCCCGCATTTGTACCATCTGTAAATGTTGCTGTGGACCGGCAGTGCCAGTAAACCAGGCATCATTAGATACGGTCACCAGAAAATCGCTTTGGCTGGCATTACGACGAGTCAGGTTTGGATAAGCCACTTCATAGCAAATCGCTGCACCTAAAGGATGGTTTTTCACATTTAATGGTTTCTGGATATCCGCACCACGCGAGAAACCACTCACCGAAGGGTCGTTTTGCAGAGCTGGAAGTACCCAACTGAGTGCGCCAGAGAGTGGAATATATTCTCCAAAAGGCACCAGACGCTGCTTCTTATAAAGACCACTCGACTCATCACCAGTGGCCATGATGCTATTGTAATATTTTGGCGTGCCTGCTTCCTGTGACTCAGCCAGATCCCAGAACGGAATACCTGTGACCCAAGCTGTTCCAGATTTTTTTGCCTGAACTTTCATGGCATCCAAGAAAGGTTCGATATCAGTCTGGAACATCGGAATCGAAGATTCTGGCCAGACAATCAGGTCACGTCCCCATTCGGTCTTGCTCAGATTGGCATAGATCAGCAGGGTTTTTACCTGATATTCAGTTAACCATTTCAGGTCCTGGGGGATATTGCCCTGAATCAGAGAAACAGTGAGCGGCTTTTGATTTTTTTCTTGCACGAAAGTCAGTTGTGCTGCGCCCCAAGCACCCAATAACAAGAGTGCAGAAGGAACGATCCAGAAGACCCGTTTACTTAAAATTTCAACCAGCGCACAAGCTAGAACAATCACTACAAAGGACACCCCAAATACACCGAATAAAGGCGCATAGGCATCCAGATAGAGCTCAGTAAAAGCATAACCTGCAAAGAGCCATGGGAAACCGGTAAATACCCAGGTTTTGGCCCATTCAAAGATCACCCAAAGTGGGGCGAAGGTAAGGGGTGTTTCCGGGAAAAAGCGACGATAAATAAAAGTCTGAAGCGCAGTAAACAGTCCCATGACGATAGCCATGATCAGGATCATGATTACGCTCAGGAAAGCACTGGTATCGCCATACACATGAATAGAGGTATAGAGCCAGAATGCACCCACAAACCACAATCCAATCCCATAAGCCCAGCCAATCCCAAAGGCCTGTTTCGCACTACGACCACGGACGCAAGCATACAGTAAGGCAGGAGACAGAATTGCCAGCCACCAGTAATGATAAGGTGCCAGTGCCAAGCTAAAAATGGCTCCTGCAAATAAGGCAATCAATACAGGATAAATTAAGGCTAGCTGCTTTTGCTGCTGGGCTGGATTTAATAGCTTATCGAAATATGCTCTCATTGGCGCACAGCTCGAATTAAACGAATAGAACGTGAATCTGCCTCAAGAATGGTAAATTGCCAGTTTTCCAGTTCAATCGTCTGACCTTCCAAATCATTTACCAGACCAATTTCTTGTAATAACAAACCGCCCATGGTTTCAACTTCATCATCGGAGAAATTGGCATCTAGCATATTGTTAAAATGCTCGATTGGCGTCAGCGCTTGTACTACCCAGGTATTGGCTGTCTTCGGGTCTTGATCCGGAACAATATATTGTGCTTCTTCATCCGCAATATCATGTTCGTCTTCAATTTCACCCACAATTTCTTCGAGAATATCTTCTAATGTCACCAGGCCTGAAGTTGTACCGTACTCATCAATCACTACCGCAATATGAGTCTGGGTATTTTTCAGCATACGTAGAACCTGATCCGAACGCGCACTTTCCGGCACAAACAGCGGCTGACGCATCAAGGCACGAATATCGACTTTGGAAGAAGGCTCGGTCAGGAAAGGAAGCAGATCTTTGGCCAGCAAAATACCAACCACATTATCCGGTTGATCCGATGAGAACACAGGGAATCGCGAATGCGCAGATTCAACTAAAACATGCAGAATTTCCAGAAGTTGGTCATCTTCCTGCAAGCTAATCATGGACGTTCTTGGCGTCATGACTTCACGAATTTTGGTGGCTGGCAGATCCAATACGCCTTCCAGCATTGCAACAGTATCGGGTTCTAAAAATCGACGTGAATCTTGTACTAATTTTAGCAGTTCGTCGCGAGTTTCGGGTGCAGTTCCCAGCCATTTACGTAAGCCGCGCATACCCCACGACGGGCCTGATTCCTCGTGCATGATCTTTCCTAAAGACTCTTAATATCTAAAAAAACGTGATTTTATCATACCGCAGAAAATACGCTTGTCTATTGTAATTATGCTGCGCAGACTTGATCGCGCGGGTCAGTATGGTTTTGTGAATTGGTTCAAAGCGCGGGCTGCAATGCGATAGCCGCTTTATGCTAAAATAAGGCTGATCTTGAATTCCTGAGTCTGTCGATGTCTGAAGCCGAAATTACGCCAAGCCTGCAATTGAATACCCGTGGATTACGCTGCCCTGAGCCAGTCATGATGTTGCATCAAGCCATCCGTAAGTCTAAAGCTGGTGATGTAGTTGAAGTTTTTGCTACGGATAATTCGACCTCTTGGGATATTCCAAAATTTTGCATGCACCTCGGCCATGAACTGCTACTCCAAGAGGAGCGTCTGGATGAAAATGGCAATAAAGAGTTCCATTATCTGGTGAAAAAAGGCGGCTAAGAGATTTTTTGGGCAGATGAGTGATTCATTTGCCCATATTGTTGAAAGATTAAAATGAAAAGAAAGCTATTTTTTTTGAATACTTGATCTGCTTGAAGTTCCTGACTTTCAGAAAATAAAAATTTGATATTAAAGCCTCTTCCAGAATTACAGTGATGAATCGGAACCATGGCCAGACCAATGAATCTAGGCTGGATATAAATAATTCACTATAATGCCGCAAAAATATTTATAACAATTAAAAATGATAAAAAATCATATCGCTCAAGTATTAGAGCAATTGGGTCTTAGCGCACAGAAGCGTGCTTTGCTTGTTCAGTTTTCCCATCAAAAACTTAATTCTGAAGTTTTTCTGCAACGTATTGATGGCCAACATGTCCTGAATCAGGGACTAAAAATTGAGCTGATTTGTGTGTCGACTAATGTCTTGATTCCCCTTAAAGAATTTATTGGAATTCAAGTAGCGATAGATCAGGTCACGGATCAAGGACAGTTATTTCGCAGTTCCGGAATTATTACTGCAGCAACTCAGGGACAGAGTGATGGTGCATTAGTGCTTTATAAACTCACCCTGGAAGATGCAACGTCGCTATGGCATAAACGCCGTAATAGTCGTGTGTTCATGGACAAGAGTGTCCGGGAGATTACTGAAATCTTATTCAAAGAATGGCAGCGTAAGAGTCCATTATTTGCGGCTGCACTCAAGCTGGATTTATCCGGTTTGCAGCAAACTTATGATGTGCGTCCTTTTACTATGCAGTTGAATGAAAGCGACTATGACTTTTTAACCCGTTTATGGCGTAGTGAGGGGATTAACTGGCTGATTGATGAGTCTGAGCTTATAATTGTGCATTCATCTGCACCGATTGCAGCACAAAAGCTTAGATTAATTGATGACAATAGCCACTACCAAGCTTTAAGCCGCAGGGCGATCCGTTTCCATCGTTCCAGTGCGACTGAACAAGAAGATAGCATGACCAGTTTTATTGCAGAACGACAGTTGCAGCCGACCGCTGTACATATCCAGCGCTGGCATGCCGGTCGCTTGAATCAGGAAGAAGGCATAGGTTCAGTACAAAGCAAGCACCAGCAGAGTCAGGTTCAGGATAATGCCAGCCTGGCATTGGAACAAGGCTGGAACATCAGTCCGGCATGGATCACTGATCTCAGGCATGCAGATCAGGCAACTCTAGCCTCGGATGCACAAATCGAGAAAATAAACCAAAATTTGCAGCATTTCTATGATGCACAGGCCAAACAATTTTTAGCAACATCCACGGTACGTGATGCCCAAGTGGGTTACTGGTTTCGGCTGGATCAGCATCCTGAAATTGACCAGCATCCAGCAGTAGATAAAGAATTTTTAATCATCTCTAGGAAATTTTATAACCAAAATAATTTGCCTAAAGACTTAAATGAGCAGGTTCATGCTTTAATTCAGCAAAGCTGTTGGCAGATGACAGAATCCAAGGACGTAGGTGAGCGTCAGGCCAACCAGCTAGTCTTGCAACGTCGCCATATTCACTTGGTTCCTGAGTATCAACCTTTATTGCAGCGGCCACAGGCCTATCCGCAATGCGCCAAGGTAGTCGGGCCAGAAGATGAAGAAATTTATGTGGATGAATGGGGGCGGATCAAAATCCGTTTTCTGTTCACTCGTCCGGATGACCATGCTCACGATGGTGGCGCAGGCAGCAATGACAGTGATACAGATTCAGCCTGGGTAGATGTTCTGACCCCGTGGGCAGGTATAGGTTATGGGGTCCGTTTCTTGCCACGCATTGGTGAAATTGTGGTCGTCGATTTTTTTGATGGCAATATTGATCGGCCTTTTGTGGTAGGTCGGATTCATGAAGGCCAACGTTCTCCGACGAAGTTTGATCAAAAAGGACAACTACCAGATACCAAAAAACTCAGTGGTATTCGCTCGCAAGAAGTACAGGGGCAAGGCTTTAACCAGTTACGTTTTGATGATACGACTGGCCAGATCAGTATACAGTTACATAGTAGTCAAGCTGCCAGTCAGCTCAATCTGGGTAACTTAAGTTATTCAAAAGAACAGGCTGAAAATGAAGGACGGGGTGAAGGCTTTGAACTTAGAACTGACCAATGGGGTGCAGTCCGTGCAGGTAAAGGGTTATTGATTTCGGCTCATAAACAGCAAGCCGCAGACGGTTCACATATGGATGCTGAACCAGCGAAAAGCCAGCTTGAATCAGGCTTGCAGATGAGCCAGGCGCTAAGTGATGTTGCTAAAAACCAGCAAACTGATCCGCTTGAAATCTTTGAAAATTTAAAAAGCTTTATTGAGAAAATTGAACAGCAAGATCAAGACAAGGCAGCTGCCTTTAAACAGGCAATTATGATTCTGACAGCACCAAAATCCATTGCGCTGAGTACCCAGCAGGATATTCATTTGTCTGCGGAGGGTCAAATTAGCCACCAGTCAGCGGACAGTATTAATTTAAGTTCGCAGAAAAATATTATTGGGCATGCCTCTTCTAAAGTCAGTCTGTTTGCAGCCCAACAAGGCTTAAGAGCTTATGCCGCAAAAGGCAAAGTTGAACTACAGGCGCAAAATGATGGGATGGATATTATTGCACGCAAAGGTATCAAAACTATCTCCACTGAAGATCAGATCGAAATTACAGCAGCGAAGGAAATTGTTTTAACTGCGGGCGGTTCTCAAGTTGAGATCAGTAGTGCCGGAATTTTGCCGATGACGGGTGGTCAGTTTGAGATGAAGGCAGGGCAGCATCAATTTTTATCAGGAGAAAAGGTAATGCATGATATTCCCTATCTTCCTGCCTCACATAATAGTTCCTATATTTTAGAGTTCGATGTGCGACATAAAATAAACAATAAATTATTAGAAAGCTCTCCAATTTTTAGTCTTATTGATTCTAAGGGGAATGTACGAACAGGAGAGGTTCCCAAAGATGGAATTATTAGAATTACCTCAAAAAATAAGGAAGAAAAATATACGGTTATGGTGCATAAATATGATGCAGAGATATCGGAGTTAGAAGAATGACTTATACGGCTCGTTTAAAAGTATCCTGTGATAATAAAGACCTTTTATCAAAATTAAGCTATACCTTACTAAATACGACAACTCAAAAAAGTTATGGAGGAAAAATTGATCCGAATGGTTGTACCAAAATCTATAGTTGCAATAAATTAGATTTAATCTTTGTAGAGTTAATTTTAAATAATTCAAAAATTGCCAGAGTGCGTGTTCCCGCACTAGAAAATGGCGAATTTAATAAATCGATATATAAATTAAAATCAACTACAGGTACAACAAAACAAGCAGAATCAAATAAAGTACCTGTTAAAGTTAAAAATGAATTAGAAATAGCACTTGAAGCCTTACATGGTACAGCACTTTACTTTAGTAATAACTTTTTAGATCATGATAGCTCCTTAAGAATTGCTTATATGAAAGCAATTAAAAAAATGAGTCATGATTACTTAAAGGATGTTGAAAATGGAAGAATGACTGTAAAAGATGCTTCGAAAGAGGCTCATACATTAAGAAATGATATCTTAGAACAGACCAGGAAAAAGAATTCTCCAATCGCGTTAGCAGTATCACAAAAAGAAAAAATAGCGGCTAAAAGCTTAGATCAATTCTTAGAATATTATGCATTGAAATTAAAAGATCCTGATAAATGGAAAAGACTGAAAGATCAGTCAAGACAAACCTTAGATCATTATGTAAAAGCATCAACAGGTACAAGAAATTCATATTTTCAGGCGCTTTCAACAGCAGATAAAAATAAAGTTTTTTATAGTGTAGTTAAAGGATCAGGGGCATCCCATGGAACTTTTGATAAAGCAGCAAAGTATATGAAACCACTAGGCAGAGTAATTGTCGTTATTTCAATTTCCTATGCTTGGTATGAGATTTTTTCAGCTGAGAATAAAGAAAAGGAATTTTATAAAGAAGCCGCAACCATAGGCTCAGGAGTGGCAGCTGGCGCTGTGGGTGGTGCTATTGCAGGAGGAATTTGTGGCCCCGGGTCTCCCATATGTTCAACAGTAGGTGTAATAATTGGCGGTCTAGCGGGAGGGTATGGAGCATATAAATTAGTTGAAGCTTATGATGAAGAGTTGGAAGCTTTTACAGAATGGACTTTATTTTAATTCCAGTAGGTAGCCTGTATGTTTAAGTTTTTAAAAAGGTTAGTAAGAAAAGAAGCTAATAAAAATTTAGATACGAGTAATTATAAAACTAAAATTAAAAATTTTAGCTTAGAGCATGATCAGATTGTGGGCGTAAATATAGATGATGTAATAATAAAAATACCTTATATAGACATAGTAAGGATATCTATTATGGTTTATGGGGAAGATTTACTCCCTCAACCAATCTGGACTGTGCAAACAATAAAAGACATTATTGATATACCGAATGAATTAAATAATACTGATAAATTATTTTTTGAGGTTCTTAATAAAAAATTAGATGGTTACAACTCAATTCAAACCCAAGAAGAAATATTAAAAGCTATGAATTGTACCCATAACAGCCTATTCCATATTTGGCAGCGCCATGATGCAGATAAAATATTTAAATCTATTAAATACTAATTTTTTCTTGTACAAAAAAATTAAATGATGCGTATTTCATAATCTTATAAATATAAAAAAGCCTCTAAAATAATTAATTATTTTAGAGGCTTATGCAAGCTAATTAAGCATTACATATTAGGGTAGTTCGGACCACCGCCACCTTCCGGTGTTACCCAGGTGATATTCTGGGAAGGATCTTTGATGTCACAGGTCTTGCAGTGCACACAGTTCGCTGCATTGATCTGGAAGCGTTTTGAACCGTCATCATTTTCCATTATTTCATACACACCCGCCGGGCAGTAGCGCTGTGCAGGCTCATCCCATTTCGGCAGGTTCACATCTACTGGAATCGAAGCATCGGTCAGTTTTAAATGCGCTGGCTGGTTTTCTTCATGCACCGTATTCGATACAAACACAGAAGACAGGCGGTCAAAGGTTAGCTTGCCATCCGGTTTTGGATAGTTCGGCTTGAAGTTCACTGCATCAACTGTTTTCAGAGTTTTAAAGTCTGGCACTAGGTCATGCAGGGTGAATGGAACTTTAAACACGTTCTGGTCGATGAAGTTAAATGCTCCACCCATCCATTGACCAAACTTGTGCATTGCCGGGCCAAAGTTACGTGCGCTATATAGCTCTTCTTTCAGCCAGCTGTTGTTGAACTTGTCTGTATAAGATGTGAGTTCTTTCACGAAGAAGTCTTCGCCTTCGGTCACACGTGCAATCGCCAGATCACCGCCTTTTTCTACCCCGGCAGCAATCGCTTCAAAGACTGCTTCACCACACAACATGCCTGATTTCATGGCAGTGTGTGAGCCTTTGATCTTGGCAAAGTTCAGGAAGCCTGCATCATCACCGATTAAAGAACCACCCGGGAAGGTGAATTTCGGCAGGGAGTTAAAACCACCTTTGGTCACGGCACGCGCACCATAAGAAATACGTTTACCACCTTCCAGATACTGTTTGATCAGTGGATGGGTTTTCCAGCGCTGCATTTCCATGAATGGATACATGTGTGGATTTTCATAAGAAAGATCCACGATCATGCCTAATGTCACCTGGTTATTTTCAGCGTGGTATAACCACCAGCCACCTGAAGAACCGGTTTCAGATAAAGGCCAGCCTGCACCGTGCATTACCAGACCTGGTTTGTGTTTCGCTGGATCAATTTCCCAGAGTTCTTTAATCCCGATACCGTAGTGCTGCGGATCAGCATCTTTGTCCAGGTTGAATTTCTGGATCAGACGTTTACCTAAATGACCGCGACAGCCTTCTGCAAAGATGGTGTATTTGGCATGCAGCTCATAACCCGGCGCAAAGTTATGCGTCGGTTCGCCATCTTTACCAATACCCATGTCACCGGTTTGGATACCTTTCACCGTACCATCTTCATGATACAGAATTTCAGAAGCAGCAAAGCCCGGGAAGATCGATACTTCCAGCTCTTCGGCTTTCTGGCCTAACCAGCGCACCACGTTACCCAGTGAGATCACGTAGTTACCATCGTTATGCATAGTTTTAGGCACCATCCAGTGCGGTGCTTCTTGTGATTTTTCATCTGAAAGAAGGAAGAAAGTTTTGTCTTCTGTCACTGGCACATTTAAAGGTGCACCTTCTTCTTTCCAGTTCGGGAATAGTTCGTTCATGGCACGTGGTTCAAGCACAGCACCCGAAAGAATATGTGCACCGACTTCGGAGCCTTTTTCTACGACACAAACGGACAGATCATTTAAATTGTTTTCAATTGCAAGTTGACGGATCTTGATTGCAGCAGACAGGCCGGCAGGACCCGCACCTACGATCACAACGTCAAACTCCATCGATTCACGTTCGATGTGTTCCATGTAGGACTCCTCATATTTCTATTCGGTGGCAACCATAATCGGATGATTGGGTGCTGCCATGAGTGTTCTGAATTCCTAGACACAAAAATAGTAGTGTCTTTAAGCATCTGGGCTAGTATAGTTTTAAACCCAGGTTAAGCCAATTGGCTGAAACATATTATTTTTCCGTCATTAAGGTCTTCTTTATATGAATAAGTCAGCACCCGATAAAAATCCGACGAAAAAAGTAGCTTCTAGCGATGATAAAAATTTAATGGATATCGCACAATACTTAAAAGATGCACAGGGCAGTCACAAAAGGTCAATCCCGCCTTTGGATCAATGGCAGCCAAAGCATTGTGGCGCAATGGATCTCAAGGTTTTGGCCAATGGAGAATGGTGGCACGAAGGTCAATTGATCAAGCGTCAGCCGATGATAGACCTGTTTTCCACGGTACTCTGGAAAGAAGAAGGAAAATTCTATCTAAAGACGCCGGTTGAAATGATTGAAATCGAGGTCGAAGATGAACCTCTGTTTGTAAATCAGGTCGATCAGGTCAAGATTGAAGGCAGGACTTACCTGCAACTGACCACCACGACTCAGGACATCATTATTGTCGATAGCGAACATCCTATCTTTATGCGTCAGTATCAGGATGAATTGCGCCCTTATGTGCATGTGCGTTTTGGAATCAATGCGCTTATTCAGCGGGCTGCTTTTTTACATCTGGTGGAGATGGGCGAGCTTGGTGAAAATGCTGCTGGAGAGACGGTTTTAAGCTTGAAAAGTGGTGATTTAGACTTGCATTTAAGCACCTGAGGTTTAAGCTTTGTCGCAAGGTCATTTGAAACAAGCAACTAGCAACGTTATGAGCGCTATCCAACCGATTTATCCCTTAGTAGATCCCATGCCTAAAGCCAGTGCTGATGCACCTATCGGGATTTTTGATTCTGGTGTGGGAGGGTTGTCGGTTGCTTTGGAAATTGCCCGGTATTTGCCCAATGAACGCTTTGTTTATTATGCCGACACGGCTTACGTACCTTATGGGCCCCGTAAAGATCAGGAAATCCGTGACCTAACTGCGCGAGCGATTGAATGGCTGTATCGTGAAGGCTGTAAAGTTGCAGTCGTTGCCTGTAATACCGCTTCTGCATTTAGCCTGGATTATTTACGTGAGCATTATGGTGAAAACTTTCCTATCATTGGACTGGTGCCAGCGCTCAAACCTGCAGTCCTCAATACCCAATCCAAAACGGTGGCCGTTCTGGCCACACCTGCAACCTTTCGTGGCCAGCTGATTAAGGATGTCATGACCCGTTTTGCCGAGCCGGCACAGGTCAAAGTAATTCCGGTGACCTGTCTGGATCTGGTGCCTTTTGTAGAAGCCGGTCAGCAGATGAGTCCTGAGTGTCTGGCGACATTAACTCAGATTTTACAACCGGTTGTTGATCAGGGTGCTGATTATTTAGTGCTAGGATGTACACATTACCCCTTCCTAAAATCGTCAATTCAGTATATTTTTGGTCAAAAGCTGACATTAATTGACTCAGGATTCGCGGTTGCGAGACAAACGGCCCGAATTTTGATCAAAAATGGGTTATTATTTGAACATGAGTGCAAGGACAGTCTGAAAATCCGACTTGTGGTTAGTGGTCAAAATGCTGAACAGCTCCAGCCGATTTTAGGGCATCTGATTCCAGCCGATATTAAATGGCAGGTCAGCAATATGGAGACAGAAGTCAGCTAGGCGACCGTCACTCATCTTATAATTTTCAAAGATATATTTTTATACTGGGGTCGTCATATTGTGTCAGGGCAGGGTGTAGCTGGCCAGATCAATGTGCAGTAAAAGAGGATAATCAATGCTCGATAAACGTTATCAGGTGTTTATCTCCACCTCTGGTGCAGAAATGCAGCCAGAGCGGATCATCTTGTCACAAACTTTGGTCGGCATGGGTTTCTTTTCCTGGGGGCTGGAACAACGCACTCCTTTAAATACTGCATTTGCGCGTCGCCAGATTGATGACTGTGATTATGTGGTGATTCTGCTGGGTAGCCAGTATGGTGAGCAGTCGGTTTCCGGTGTGGGTTATATGCACCTGGAATATATTTATGCTGTGACCAAGCAGAAACCGATTATTGTATTTATGCATGAAGATCCGGCTTCACGTGATCCTTCATTGCACGATACGAAACCTGAATTACAAGAAAAATTTAAAGAATTTCGTCAGTTATTGCAGCAGGAAGCTGATCAGGTCTTTTGCTATCGCACCTTGCGTGATCTGGAAATGGCGGTACGTTTGAACATGCCGCAAATGCTGGAACGTTATCCGGTAAGTGGCTGGGTACGACCGCAGAATACTCAAGCCTTGCATGACGAGATTGACCAGCTCAAAGCCAAAGTAGCCCAACTGGAACGCGATGGGGGGACACGTGAAGTGGATCCTTTCCTGAGCCTGCCGAAAGTGTCTATGCATGAAGTTTTCTCTTTCGAATACCGTATGCATGCTTATCAGGATGGTAACTTTAAAGAGCTGAAAGTTCAGAAAAGACTGACCTGGGCACAATTGCTGGCTATTCTTGGTTCTACATTCATTAATCCAACGCCGGAGGAATTTTTCTCCAAGCGTATGAATGAGTATTTGAATGAAACCGGTCTGGCAGATGCACGAGCGGAAATGCCGCGCGCGCATGCTGTAGCCCGTGCCCAGATTAATATCCGTGCCCTGCATAGCCTGAAATTGCAAATGCGCCAGAATGACTGGATTATACCGTCGGGCCGTGATGACCGCCAACGTCTGCTTTGGCAGATTACGCCTAAGGCACAGAAGCTGCTAGACAGTAACTTGCTGGATAAAGATCGTACTTTTCAATATAAGTCAGTGTATTAATCCATATAGAGAATAAGTAAAAAGCTGTTAAAGTAAGCGGGTTGATACTACGACGGGCGTACTGCATGTTTTCTACAGCTAAACCGAAAGTTACGATTATATTGGCAAATTTAGGTACACCTGATGCACCGACTGTGTCAGCAGTACGCGATTTCCTGAAGCAATTTTTATCTGATCAGCGTGTCATTGAAATTCCCAAGCCAATCTGGCAACTCATCCTGCGTTTATTTATTTTACCGTTCCGTCCTAAGCGGGTTTCCCGTGCCTATGCACAGGTCTGGGACCAGGATTCACCGATGCGTGAGATTCTGCTGCAGCAGGTGAGTCAAGTAAAGGCTAAACTCATTGAACAATATCCGCAATTTGAACTGAATGTGGTGCCTGCCATGACCTATGGCAATCCCAATATTCAGGCTGTCCTTGATCAGATTTCGGTTCAACCGCAAGATCACATTATTCTGTTTCCGTTATTTCCCCAGTATTCAGCGACCTCTACCGCACCTCTGTATGATGCAGTCGCAAAATGGGTATTGAAACAGCGCAATTTACCTGGTTTGTCGATTATCCGCGATTATTTTCAGCATCCTTTATTTATTCATTCACTGGCGCAAAGTGTTCGGGATTATCAGGCGATTCATGGCCAGCCGGAAAAACTGTTGATGTCATTTCATGGTATCCCGCAACCCTATGCCGATAAAGGTGATCCCTATGCGGATCGTTGCCGGATCACAGGCAAACTGGTTGCAGAAGCCTTAGGTCTATCTGAAGATCAGTATGCAATTAGTTTCCAGTCCCGGTTTGGTAAACAGGAGTGGGTTAAGCCTTATACGGATGCCTTAATTGAAGAGTGGGGCAAACAGGGCGTGAAATCAATTCAGGTGATGAGTCCGGCTTTCTCGGCTGACTGTTTAGAAACACTGGAAGAGCTGGCTATGGAAAATGGGGAGACCTTCAAGGCCAATGGCGGGGAAAGCTACAGTTATATTCCGGCTTTGAACAACCGTGAAGATCATGTGCAATTGCTCAATACGCTGTTACAGGCTAATCTTGAAGCATTGAATCAGACGCTTGCCCATTAATCTTTTGAGGTTTCTTATCCTATGTTACAAGTCAAAATTGTTCCTGTGACTGCATTTCAGCAAAACTGCTCGATTCTTTGGGATAGCGACAGTAAAGAGGCTGTTTTGATTGATGCAGGGGGCGAACCTGAAAAATTAAAAGCGGAAGTAGAAGCACTGGGCTTAACGGTCAAGGCTTTATGGTTGACTCATGGTCATCTCGATCATGCTGGGGCAGTTGGTGCTTTAAAAAAAGTTTGGGATGTGCCGGTGATTGGTCCGCATAAGGACGATGCATTCTGGCTAGATATGATTCAGGAAGTGTCTGCCCGTTACGGTTTTCCGATTCCGGAAAAAGTAGAAGTCACGCAATGGCTGGAAGGTGGAGAAGTTCTCAAGCTAGGTGATGAAGAGTTTGAAGTACGTTTTGCCCCAGGCCATACTCCAGGTCATGTGATGTTCTATAACAAGAATCATGCTTTGTTATGGACAGGGGATGTACTGTTTAAAGGCTCAATTGGACGGACAGATTTCCCGCGTGGCGATCATCGGCAGTTACTCGATTCAATCCAGCGCGAATGTTTTAGCCTGCCGGATGAAACCCGGTTTATTTCAGGACATGGTCCGATCAGCAATATTGGTTTTGAAAAGCAGCATAACCCTTTCGTTGCAGGAAAAGCAGGTTAAAGTAGTTGAAAAGATCAGCCTAGCTGGTCTTTTTTATTTGCTAAAAGGATTATTTAAAGACTGACGGGTTTGTGCATAGATCAGCCAAGTCATAATAACAAGCAGAACACCGACAATAATAAATAAGCCATCCTGCTGGAAAATGCCTATTCCTAATGACAATATCGCAAGTATTCCTACCCCAATTAAAATGATCTTTAGAATAATGTAGCCCATGTTCTTGCTCTAAAATAATGTGATATTTCTGCGTAAGAACATAGTATTAAACTGGCATATGTGCTGTTAACTTGTGTTGGTTTTCTACAAGCCTTTTATAAAAATCATGTGATTATTTAGGATATGCTTAATGTGATAGGATATTTTAAAAGGTTCAGTCTTCTTCAGAAGATTCAGCTGCGGGAGCATCTTGGGTTGGCAGTTTGTATTCCTCACTGGCCCAAGCGCCTAGATCAATCATTTTGCAGCGTTCCGAGCAGAAAGGACGAAATTCATTATTTTCCCAAGTGGTCAGTTTGCCACAGCGTGGACATTTTAAAGTGGTTGACATCAGCGCACTCCCTAGAAAAATAAAGCTTCGATTAGGCAAATATAACTGCACTTGTTAGACTTATACAGTTTTTATTAGTTTGATCTGATTATGTCGATTCGTCAATTTCAAGCACAGCGTATGCATGCGCCTCGTGATTTCCAAAGTATCAGTTCTGAACCGGTTTGTGTGGAAATCGGTGCGGGCAAAGGTAAACACGCATTGCTCTTTACCCAGATCAATCCAGACAGCGAGCTGATTGCGATCGAGCGAACTCGAGAGAAATTTTTAGCCATGCAAAAACAGCATGCGCTGGAAGGACAACCGAATTTACAGACAGTTCATGCCGATGCCTTGCCTTGGATTGTGCATGCTCTCTATCCAGCGCAAGTCGAACAGTTTTTTATTTTATATCCGAACCCTGAGCCGCATAACCCGGCACAGCGCTGGTTGAATATGCCATTTTTTGAGTTTTTATTATCGCGTTTAAAAACTGGTGGCACGATCACTTTAGCGAGTAACATTCCTGAATATATTGAGGAGGCAGAGCAGCAGGTTCAAAACCTGTGGAAGCTGCCTTTCGTTAAAGAAGTCATTGGCCAAGACTCGGCAAGAACTCATTTTGAAATTAAATATCTAGAGCGTGGTGAGTTGTGCCAGCAATTGATTATTAGTAAACCGGAAGGCTATACAACACGTTTTGATGAGTTTCAGCCGCTACAAGGGCAGAATGCGAGTTCAGCGGAATAAGCCATGAGGAAGCACATTGCAATTGTGGGTGCTGGCCCGGCAGGCTTGATGGCTGCAGAAGTTCTGAGCCAGTCTGATTATGAAGTTCATGTGTTTGAACAGAAGCCTTCGGCTGCCCGTAAATTCCTGATGGCTGGGAAAACCGGCCTAAATATTTCTCATGCCGAACCCGTCGAGCAGTTTGTGCAGCGTTATGATCAGGTAGACTGGTTAGAACCTTGGATCAAACGCTGGGATGCGATATGGATTCAAAACTGGATGAAAGATCTTGGCATTGAACCTTATATTGGTTCTTCAGGTCGAGTTTTTCCTACAGAAATGAAAGCCGCTCCACTATTGCGTGTCTGGTTAAAACGTTTAACTGAGCAAGGGGTACAATTTCATTATCGTCATCAAATTCTAGATCTGAAAAATCATCAGCTACAGATCCATGATTTAAAAAATGATTGCGCATTCACAGAAAACTTTGATGCGATTGTTTTGGCTTGTGGTGCAGTGTCATGGTCAAAACTCGGCAGTGATGGGAAATGGCAAGCATGGCTTGATTGCAGTGAGATTGAACCTTTCCAAGCCAGTAATGCGGGTGTGGAATATCCATGGTCTAAGTTTATGCAGCCAATCTTCGGTCAGCCCCTAAAACGGGTCGAGGCTTGGGTTGATGGCGGTGACAAGACCATGGGAGATATCGTGATCAGTCACTATGGTCTGGAAAGTGGTCTAATCTATAAACAGGACCGGGGACTGCGTCAACAGCTGAAACAGGGTCAGCCAATGCAGCTGAATCTGGATCTTTTTCCGGATCAAACCTTAGAGCAGCTGGCTAAAAAATTACAGCCAAGTAAAAAGCAGTCTTTGAATAATATCTGGCGAAAAGCAGGTCTGGACGGTGCAAAAGCTGCTCTGGTGCGTGAACTGGTACCAAAATCGCTTTGGCAAATTGCTACTGAATTAGCACAACAGGTAAAACACCTGAAAGTACCATTAACAGGTTTCCGTCCTATACAGGAAGCGATTAGCTGTGCAGGTGGTGTTAAACGCGAGGTTCTGTCAGAGCAGCTTCAGCTTAAATCCAATCCACATGTGTTCTTATGTGGTGAGATGCTGGACTGGGATGCGCCTACAGGGGGTTACTTGCTGACAGCCTGTTTTGCCACTGGACGAGCAGCCGCAGAAGGGGTGCAGCAATATTTAGTTCAAGCTCAATAATACGCATTCTTCAGAAAGTGAAAGTTAAATCTTAGAACTGCATATAAAATTTCAGGAAGCGTCCGCTTCCTGAAATGTATTATTTATTGTGCTGGGGCTTTATTTGCGGTGGTCATCTCCGGATATTGCGAACGCCAGCGTTCCAGTTGCTCTTGGGCATGTAGATATTTGCCCAGACCTTTTACATTTTCACTGGCTTCATTTACGGTAGAGGCCTGAGATTTCGGACTATTCACCAGTTTTTCCTGATGTTCCCAGTATTGATACATCAAACCCTGAATATAACGGCCCTGTTCAGTTTTAAGCTCCAGATCTTTGAGCATATTTAGCGAAGACTGGACATGATCGCGTTGACGTTGCTGGACAAATTCCGGAGTCAGATTGTCATCATTGCGCATGCCATTGAGCTCAGCTTCCAGATCCGCGCTCATTTCCTGGAAACGTTCTTCATAGTCATTCAAGACAGCAATATCATGGGGATCATCTTCCGTTTTAGGGAAGTTTTTCACGGGTCCAGTTTTCAATTCCTGCATGATTTCCTCTGATGCAGAGTCTTCCGTTGCCTGCTGTTCTACAGATTGTGAACTTTTCTGGTCACAGGCCATCAAAAACATGGCGGCAGTGAAAAGTGCAGTTCGTGACATCAATTGAATCGTGTGCATGATTGAATCCTGTTCCTAATTATTTTTCTTGAATACATAAACATAGGTGACATAAGGGAAATTAATCATATCTTCTGCACCCTTGTCCGTATAGTTTTTGATAATTTGTTCGAATTGCTGCTTGAGCTGCTGTTGCTGTTCTTTTGGTAGTGCCGCAATAAAGCTGGTTGACAATAAGCGTTTGGAAACCACCTGCTCGACAGGGCCATGCTGTAGCTGTTGCATTTGCGTTTCAGCATAAGGCTGAAAGAGATTCTGTTCTTCAAATACTTTACGCCAGGCACCACTATGATAGCGTGGTGTATCGTCTTCCAGTGGTGCAATGCAATCTGCCAGAGCTTTGACCCAGTCGACTGTGATATCACGCTGGTTCCAGACCAATACCAGAAAGCCTTGAGGTTTAAGTACCCGATCCAGCTCCTTTAAGGTCTCTAGATTGGCAAACCAGTGAAATGACTGTGCACAAAACACGGCATTCACGCTATGATCGGGCAGGGGAAGCTGGTGGCTCATCCCTTCAAGGGTATGAATATCCGGATGTGCCAGTTTTAACTGGGCCAGCATTTCAGGGACAGGATCAATGGCGGTGATGTGGCTGCTGAGTGGAAGCAAATAGGCAATAAATTTACCTGTTCCTGTTCCCAAATCAACAAGATCTGCATCTACAGGCAATGACAGTGTCTCGGCAAGCCATGGGCTAAGATCTGCCGGATAGTCAGGGCGTACCTGCTGATAAAGCTCAGCCGCTGTACTAAACCCTTGTTGAGCTGCAGGATGCAGTGATTGTGTCATATTTTGCGCTTTTTAATCTTTTTCATCGATATAAAATAGCATATTCACTTTTTCGGCCCTATTCATTGAGTGAATTGTTGCCGAAAAGTTAGATTCACCAGCACGGGAAAGTTATGGATAAGCAGATTGTTTTTGAAGATGAGCATATACGCGCAATTTTTATGCCGGGGTCATCTTCAGAATTGATTTTTTCATTTGGAGATTTGATTACCCGTGCCAAGGGCTTGAGCATCAATGCCGAAAAATCATTAGCGAAATTTGAATTTAATGTTTTGGGAATCATGCCCAAACATAAATCCTGGTTTCCAAAAAGTTCCATGTGGAACATGTTGCAAGCCATTGCCGAGCTGATTGCACCGTTTCAGCAGCGCATTGCCTATGGTGGCTCCATGGGTGGCTATGCTGCGATTAAATATTCCAATCTGCTGAATGTTCAGCGAGTGGTCGCGATGGTGCCGCAATATTCGATTGATCCGGAAGATGTCGAAGATGCCCGCTACAACATGTTTTACCAGCCCGAGCTGAATGAAGGCATGCGGATTGAGGCAGAAGATGTCAGTCCGGAACGGGAATATATTCTGGTATATGACCCGTATTGCACCGAAGACCGGGTACATTACCTGAAACTAGAAGCCGTACTTCCGCAGCATCATGTACTGCATCTGCCATTTACCGGCCATGACGCCATCGCTGTTCTGGCCAGCTCCGAGCTGCTGTATGACTTTTTATTGCATGAATATGATGAAAGTTATTTCTACCAGAAAATGCGTCGGGTCAAGAAAAACAGCAAGTTCTATTATCGTAAGGTGATTGAGAATATCTTGCCGAGGCATCGTTTTGCTTTAGGGCGTATCCTGAAAAATAATGATCTGTTGCTGGATACCCAATTTTTTGATGCAGCGCAAAAACAGGTGATTTTGCGTGAATTGCTGAGTAATAAACAGGTCGATCAGCAGGATCTGCTTAAGCTCGGAATTCACGTCAATCTGCCGCAGGAAAAGCGCCAGTTATTGCTGGATGCCTATGGACATGCACTGGTCTTTAATGTGATCAGCAACAAGATCGAAAGCTATACCGGTGATGCGATTGCACTGAACCATAAATTCCTGATTCCAATCTATGCCAAAGGTAATGGCTTGCTGACCATCAATCTGAATGATGAACGTTATCTGGTAGTGATGAATGATCGGCATATTATGAAACTGGTCAAGGAGCAGGATGAATTAAATGTAGGCATGCATCCGATTATCATGAAACGCTATGCTGATTTTTATATGTTCAGCTATAAACATCTGAATTTGCATACAGATGAATACGGCGCTTCCGGTTTCGTTGACGCAAGTGACAAAAATACACAGTTTGTGACACGAAGTGAAATGAACTAACCAAAAAATTTATCTAAAAAACAAATACTTGACTTATGTTTGCTAAGGCCTAATATGGTCTTAGGCGGTATGAAAAATAGTCACACCGCTCCCGGTTGTTTATATGACAAGGGAGTAAATATATGCAATCCAAACAAGTTACAAGTATTTGTTTTATTCTTGGACTGATGCTGCCTAATTTTGCACACGCGGAAAGTGTGCATCCTGCAGTGATCTTGCTCAGTTCTTCTCTTATTTTTCTGATCTTTCTCAGTGTATATGTGATTTATAAGGTGCGCCGTTCTCTGCGTAACCATATTGATAAGTCTGTAGATTAACCACTTCTGACAGTAAGTTGCTTGAAAACCCTGCAGGACTTGTTTTAAATGGCAATCAAAATAAATTGTCAAACAAGGTTGAGGGTAGCGCCATGAAAGCCGCTTATTTAGATTATGCTTCTTTAGACCAACAGGATTTGGACTTTCAGGCACTACATGCAGTATTTGATCAGCTGGTCTTATACCCGGCCACATCGGCTGCAGAGATTCAGTCTCGTGTGGCCGATGTCGATGTCATCATTACCAACAAAGTCATGATTGACGCGGCAACCATCCAGCAATGCCCTCAACTGAAACTGATCCTGATTTCTGCTACGGGCACCAATAATGTCGATCTGGCTGCGGCCAAGGCATGTGGCATTGTGGTGTGTAACTGTCAGGCTTATGGCACCTCTGCCGTCGCTCAGCATACCCTTATGCTGATGCTCAATCTGGCCACTTCATTTTTAACCTATCAACGTGCAGTACAGCAGGGCGAATGGCAAAAGGCCAGCCAGTTCTGTCTATTGGGTGCGCCAATTGTAGAATTGGCAGGCAAGACCTTAGGTATTGTTGGTTATGGTGAGCTGGGCCATGCAGTTGCCAGACTGGCAGAAGCCTTTGGCATGAAAGTACTGATTGCAGCTTTGCCCAACCGTCCAGCAGATGATTCCCGTATTCCATTTGCAGAGTTATTGCCACAAGTGGATTTTTTAAGCCTGCATTGCCCTTTAACGGAAGATACCCGTCATTTAATCAGTCATGCCGAACTGGACACGATGAAACCAAGTGCATTTTTAATTAACTGTGCGCGTGGTGGAATCGTCGATGAACAGGCTTTGGCTCAGGCCTTACGCGAAGGCAAAATTGCCGGTGCTGCGACGGATGTGCTTACCGTGGAGCCTCCGAAAGAGGGAAATGTATTGCTCGATGCCTCAATTCCTAACCTGATCGTTACACCGCACAATGCTTGGGGCAGCGTTGATGCGCGTCAACGCATTGTGGATCAGATGGTGGAAAATGTAGAAGCCTTTAAGCAAGGCCGGCCTATCCGTCAGGTAAATTAAAAACTGCCAAATAAAAACTAAATGCTGATTAAATTCGATCAGCATTTTTTTCGGTTTTCTGGCGTAATATATTTATCTAATAGCTTTAAAAATTCACTCTGAACCAGTGCAGACCGGGGGTTAAATATAATTTCCTGATAGACGCGCTTAAATTCGGGTACCCGTTCATCGGGACGCTTGTCATAAGATGTTCGATAATGGGTTTCAAACATATAAATCAGATGATTCTGCGAAAAATAAGCAGTTCGATAGCTATAAATGTCATCTCCTTGAGTCCCGATTCTTAATTTACACATATCCTTGATCCGATACAGGTCGGCATTATTGCCAGAGGCGGGCCTAAATTCAGCTTCCTCCAAGTGTTCTATATGCTGGATTTTTTCGCCTTCGGTTTTATGGTTATAAGGATTCGCACTAGACAGGCTCGGGATGGAGGATAATTCATCATCAATCGCAGCAATTGAGGTCACGGTTTCACCTGAAACCAGTAAAGTGATGTACAGGATGGCTACACCACACAGAATGCCGGCGATAAAGCTGAGGAGAATTTTTTTCATTTTTATTATCTTCTCATGATTTTATTTGAGTTCAGTCTAAAGAAAGACTCAACTATCTTCAATGCTTAAAAGAAAAAGCCCGTAATGGGCTTTTTTCAATGCGATGATTTAAAGATCATCTACTGCATAACTGGTCGCTGTACCGGAACTTGACTGGGGCTGTGATACCGATGAATTTTGAGTTGCGGTAGATGGCTGACTCAAAGGCTGCTGCACGATCGGTGCCTGTTGTGAATTGCCGCGCCAGACTTCTCGGGTTTGCTGAATTTTCTGACCCGTTTGCTGTGCTGCCTGAGTCGCACCCTGATCTACTTTCTGGATGGTATCTGATGCTGCAGACTTGGTATTGCCCCAGGCACGGTCTACACCCGGTTTGATTTTGGCAATGCCTTTTTCAGTGACTTCACCTACTTTTTCAGCGGTATTGATAACGCCTTCCTGTGCTTTATAGGCAAACACATGCAGCAGGTTCGGATTCTCACCATAAGGTGCAATCGGTTTGTTGGTCTGAGTGGTTTCGGTCTGTGCAAATACAGGTGCGCAGAACATTAAAGCTGTCGTTAAAATAATTGGGGTTTTGATATTCATTATGGATCGACCTCGAATTCGTCAAAGAGCGGTCTGAGTTTGGTTTTCAGTGTAACGGATAATCAGCCAAAAACAATGAATAAGCTATGGAGAGAGTATAGGTTCAGCGTAGTTTGATGCGAGGATCTTATAATTTTTAAAAGGAAGAAAAGGCAGTTTAAATCAGAAGAAAAATTAAATTTCTGTTCATTCAAATAAATAGCCCTATTTTCATGATGAAAACAGGGCGATTTGTTTAGTCACATTGAGTCAGGGCATCTTTAGCAAAATGATTGCGCAGAATTACAAAGTTCTTTTGTACTGCCGTATCGTGCAGGTCAAATTTTTGTGCTGTGCTGGTACCGTCACGCTGGAAAGTCGCTGAGCCGGCATCTATCAGGGTCAGGCCTTTAAATGACCATTGTTCAACTGAACGGTTGTTGCCGATGTCGCCAGTAAATTCAATCACGCATTTGTCGAGGAATTTGGTCAGTTTCGCCTTATTGTTGGTTGTTTCTGGAATAACTTCGAGATTTTGTACTTCCTGTAATACACCCAGTTCTAGCTGTGGAATGGTCGGTTGAGATGTACATGCTGTAAGTGCGATACCCGCAAGAGTCGTCATAATGAGTGTTTGAAATTTCATGCGCTTCTTTCTTGTTGAGTGTTGTTAGGCAAAGTATAGGGAATAAGCTTAATAATTCATAGTATTGGAATAACTTAGTGGATTTTTAAAGAAATATAAAATTGAATTATTTGAAAATAACTATATTATTTCTTAAAAATTTTTTTATAAAATAATTATGTACTTAGGGTTTACTGGAAAGAAAACAGGTCTAGTTTCGAAAGTTACTTCGATTTTAGATGGTTTTGGGAAAGGGTTCTATTTAGCTTTAGATGTAATAGCGACTGCTATATTAGGGATTTCTGCAGCGTGGACTACTTCTAAAGGTCTGGAACAATATGAAATCTATTTTGAATTCTCATTTATAGCGTTACTAGCTGTTTTTAAAACACCAATAACTTATGTATTTTTTAGTTTAATTATTTATATAATTTCAAAAGGATATCAATGGCTTGATAATGAAAATTTATTAGGAGAAAATAAGAAATTAGGAGTAGCAAAATACGAATTAGAAAATAGATTAAAAAGTGCTTCAGAAGATATTGATGAATTTAAGTCAAAAATTAACTCTTTATATAAAGAGTTAATTAAAACGTGGCTAAAAAGTTCTTTGAAAACATTAAATCTTTTTGAATCAAGTTGTCGAGTGACTTTATATTATTTTAAAAAGAATCATTTTTATTATGTAGGGCGATATTCTGTAGATCCTGAAAATTCAAGAGAGAGTACTTTAAAATTTGAACTGAATGGCGGTGTAATCAGTCAAGCATGGCGAAAACAAGTTCATAAAGATGTATCTTGTCCTGAGTATGATAGTAGTGATCCAAATCCTTATTTTGAATATGTAAAGCAAACCTATAATTTTTCTGAGGAAAAGGTAAAATCTTTAGGAATGAAATCATGCCAGTACTATGCTAGACGAATTGATGATACTTCAGAGGCTATCGGAGTAATTGTATTTGAAAGTATTACTAAAAATAAATTTACTGAAAGGCAGATAAAAAGAATAGAAAGCTATTGTGCTGAACATGAGAGTAATTTAGTCTCATATATACGGTATATCCGTGATAATGACCATGCTTCTTCTGATTCTATTCGTGCAAAAGGTGTTGCAGAAATGGAGTTTTTAAGACAATTTAAGGAGGGCAAAGATGTTAAAAAATAACTTAGAAAAAATAATAGCTTACATCTGTCAAGAGTATCCATATAAAGATGAACTCTCTGATGCCCGATTAACAAAAATGGTATATTTAACAGATTGGTTTTCTTCATTAGTTAATGATCAGCAAGCTACTGAAATAAATTGGGTTTTTAATCATTACGGTCCTTATGTTTCTGATGTTTATGAAGCAGCAAAAGATAATGGTAATTTTGTAGTAAAAAATAAAACGACTATATACGGAAATAATAAAAAAATTATTAATTATGTTGGAGAGGCTTCTATTGACTTAGAGCCATTGATTAAATCAGTTATTGATACAGTAATAGATAAGACTAAATCAATGTACTTTAATGATTTTATTGACTATGTTTATTCAACATATCCTGTAAAAAATAATGACCGATATTCTATTTTAGATCTTCCAATGTTGGCTAAAGAATATAGGACAAGTATTGCTGAGTAATAAAAAACCCGCTCTAAAGCGGGTTTTTTTATAAATCAGAACTTAGTGTTGAAGCACTGAAATATCTGCAACTTTAGTGAACAGGTCACGAAGCTGAGCAAGCAGGCGTAAACGGTTTGCTTTTAGTTTAGCATCATCCGCCATCACCATTACACCGTCAAAGAACGCATCTACTGGCGCACGTAGGGCAGCCAATGCAGACAACGCAGCAGTGTAATCTTTAGAAGCAAACAGTGGTTCAACCGCTGGTGTGATTTTTTGCAGTTCAGCGAACAATGCTTTTTCAGCATCTTCCACCAGATTTGCTTCAATAACAGCACCTTCAGGCGCAGCTTCTTTGGCAAGAATGTTAGCAACACGCTTGTTCGCAGCAGCAAGCGCAGCAGCTTCAGGCAACGCACGGAAGTGATTTACTGCATTTACGCGTTTGTCAAAATCAAGCGGTGATTTTGGTGAAAGCGCTTGAACCGCCTGAATCACGTCAACATCAACGCCTTGATCTTCGTATTTCGCACGGTAACGACCTTCAAGGAATGCAACCGCATCTGCCAGAGTCTTGTCGTGGTCTTTCAATACATCGCCATAAGCAGCCAATGCCAGCTTGATCAGATCTTCAATTGAAACATCAAGTTCGTTTTCAGTCACCAGACGCAGAATACCAATCGCAGAACGACGTAGCGCAAACGGATCTTTAGAACCTGTAGGTGCCTGACCAATACCGAAAATACCAGTCAAGGTATCTAAACGGTCAGCAAGCGCAATCGTTGTACCCGTTTTGGTTTTAGGCAGAACGTCACCAGCGAATTTAGGTAAATACTGCTCACCTAAAGATTCAGCCACTTCATCATTTTCGCCTTCAAGACGTGCGTAGTAAGTACCCGCGATCCCTTGAAGTTCCGGGAATTCACCGACCAGCTCAGAAGTTAAGTCGCATTTTGCAAGTAAAGCTGCTTTTTCAGCATCTTCAGCTTTGGCACCGGTAATCGGAGCAAGCGCGACAGCCAGTTTGGCAATACGTTCAGACTTGTTCCACAAAGTACCCAGTTGTGCCTGGAATACCATGTTGGCCAGTTTCTCTTTACGAGACGCAAGCGGTTGTTTCTGGTCTTGCAGGAAGAAGAATTCTGCATCTGACAGACGCGGACGAACTACTTTTTCGTTACCTTCAATGATTTGAGTCGGATCTTTAGACTCAATATTTGAAACGGTAATGAAGTAAGGCTGTAATTTGTTTTCAGCATTCACCAGACAGAAATACTTCTGGTTGTCCTGCATCGTGGTGATCAGTGCTTCTTGAGGAACTGCAAGGAAGCGTTCTTCAAAGCTGGCACGAAGAGCAACTGGCCATTCAACCAGAGCAGTGACTTCGTCACGCAGATCCGCAGGAACAATGGCAATCGCATTCACTTCATCAGCCAGCGCTTTGACTTGCTGGTCGATGATTGCTTGACGCTCTTCAAAAGACGCAACCACTTTCGCAGCGCGCAGGGCATCCAGATAAGCATCTGCATTGGCCAGAATAATCGCTTCAGGCGCATGGAAACGATGACCATAAGTCACGTTGCCTGCTTTGTGATCCTGAATGGTTGCATCAATCACATTGCTGTCTTTTAACAACACCACCCATTTCACCGGACGAACGAATTCAGTACGGCTAGCTGCAGAACGCATACGTTTTGCGATTGGCAATTGATCCAGAGCATGTTGCAGGATTTGTGGCAGTAAAACGTCCAGACTTTGGCCTTTCACATCTTTCAGGTAGCAGACTTTTTCAACTTTACCGGCCTGGAAAGTAGACACCTGATCAACCGTAATGCCTTGACCGCGCATAAAGCCTTCAAGTGCTTTGGTTGGTTTGCCTTCAGCATCATAAGCCGCTTGCACAGCAGGACCGTCAAAACGTTTTTGCGTATCCGCTTGAGCAGCATCAACATTTACGATTTTAAGTGCCAGACGACGTGGCGCTGCATAAGCTTCGATCGCATCGAAAGCCAGACCCGCATCTTTTAAGCCTTTTTCAGTTTCAGCTTTTAAAGCATCACGTAATTTTTTCAGGCTTTTTGGAGGAAGTTCTTCACAGCCAAGTTCAAATAAAACTGTATGTTTAGACATTATTTGTTCTCCGCTGATTTTTCTGCTTGAGCCGCTTCTGCTTCTACTTGAGCTTTAAGCTGAGCCAGGACTTCGTCACGTAGGTGAGGTTCTGCCATTGGGAAACCAAGTTTCGCACGTGCTGCTACATAACTGGTCGCAATTGAACGTGCCAAAGTACGCACACGCAGAATATAACGCTGACGTTCAGTCACAGAGATCGCGCCACGCGCATCTAACAGGTTAAAGCTGTGTGATGCTTTAATCACTTGCTCATAAGCAGGTAATGGCAGTTCAGCTTCGATTAAACGGGTCGCCTCAGCTTCGTAGAAATCGAACAGTTCGAACATTTTTTCTACTGGTGCATATTCGAAGTTATAAGTCGATTGTTCTACTTCATTTTGATGGAACACATCGCCATACGTCACAGTACCGAACTGACCTTTGGTCCAAACCAGATCGTAAACTGAGTCTACACCTTGCAGATACATCGCCAGACGTTCCAGACCATAAGTGATTTCACCGGTTACTGGGTAGCATTCAACACCACCGACTTGCTGGAAGTAAGTGAACTGAGTCACTTCCATGCCGTTCAGCCAAACTTCCCAGCCTAGACCCCATGCGCCCAGTGTTGGAGATTCCCAGTTATCTTCCACGAAACGGATGTCGTGAACTAAAGGATCAATACCGATTGCCTTTAAAGAATCTAGGTAAAGCTGCTGGATGTTGTCCGGGTTTGGCTTAAGCACAACCTGGAACTGGTAATAATGTTGCAGACGGTTCGGGTTCTCACCATAACGACCATCTTTCGGACGGCGTGATGGCTGAACATAAGCAGCATTCCAGGTTTCGGGACCTAACGCACGAAGGAAAGTTGCAGTGTGGAATGTCCCTGCACCCATTTCCATGTCGTAAGGCTGTAACACGACGCAGCCTTGCTCCGCCCAGTAGTTTTGTAAGGCAAGAATTAAGCCTTGGAAGGTATCAATATGCGATATGGCGCGACTCATGGTCATCCACTTAAAATTAGAGAAAAATTGTGCTTGATTATAAGGATTTTACAGGGGAGTGGCAAAGGGTTAATACGCTGAAAATATTTTGGAAAAAATTAAAATGGTCTTCATTCATGCCAGATTTTGCGCGGCTTTGCTGCAATTTTATGCTGGAATAGCAATGGGATGAGATCCAAAAATCAGGAATAAATCAGATGTATAGCATCCTGTTCACTGAAGCGCGATAAAGTTAAACTGATCTCATACGATTGCGGTCTTAGAATTAGTTTAATCTTCACACAATATAATAATGCCTAATAATAAGGAACTTCATGACCACTTACCAAATTCAGTGCCATTTAAAATACAAGATTGTGCAACCTACCGAATTTATTTTTATGGTTCAGGTCGCCCATCATCCCGATCAGAATATTCTCGGAGAACAGCTCACTATGAATATGCCGGTCAAGTGGCATGAATTTCAGGATGCTCAGCATCAAAACCGTCATATCCGGTTGCAACTCGAACCCTGTGAGGCATTTGAACTGAACTATAGCGCGACAGTTACCCGTCAGCCGAGCATTCCGAATGATCTGAGGCAAAACTTGAGTGAAGTCAAAATTCCAGACCTGCCGGATGAAGTACTACCTTATTTGCTGGCCAGCCGCTATTGCAATTCAGATTTATTACTTGAAATGGCGAAACGCTCATTTGGCTGGGTGACACCCGGCTATACGCGTGTAAAAGCCATTGAACAGTGGATTTATAACAATATTTTTTATGTCTCTGGCTGCTCTGATCAGTTTACGACTGCGACAGATGTACTGATCCACCGGGCAGGGGTATGCCGTGACTTTGCCCATTTAGGCATTGCGCTGTGCCGTGCTTTAGGAATTCCGGCACGCATGGTGGTCGGTTATGTGAAAATTGAAAAATTTTTACCCGATTTTCATGCCATTTTTGAAGCCTATCTGGAAGGCGGGTGGGTACAGTTTGATCCGACCCGTTTGGCTCCGGTCGACGAGCTGATTCGCATTGGCACCGGGGTAGATGCCGGAGATGTAGCATTTTCAACCTATTATGGTCAGGTCGAGCTGCTCAAAATCGAACCTCTGATTAAATCTGGTTCTCATAGCGAAGCTGAGACTAAAATCACCTGACATGAATGATCTTATTGAAAATCCTATGAGAGATTGAATAGTAAAATAGGACTAGATGGATGGTTTTTCTCTGGTGTGTGACTTAGCTTTTTAAACAGCATCCATTTAAGTGTAATTAAAAGATATAAAATAAATACATCTTTAAAGCGACTAGTTTTATAATGCGCAAAATCTGTAAACATTAAAATCAGGCGCGCCGTGTTCCATTCCAATCTCGACTGGCTCAATACCTTAAAACCGAATTTTAAAGTTCTTCCACTCAAAGACCGTTTACTCTGCGGTATTGGGGCACTACTGGGTCTCACGGTATCATCATTACTGAGTTTATGGATTCTGGGTGATTTTGAAGCCTGGTATATTGCGCCGATGGGGGCCTCATCTGTGCTGCTGTTTGCAGTTCCGGCCAGTCCCTTGGCACAGCCCTGGAATATTCTGGTAGGTAATACTATTGCTGCGGTAGTGGGTGTGACCTGTGCCTTGTTTATTGCCAGTCCGACGGAAGCTTTTAGTCTAGCGGTAGCTTTGGCTATTATCCTGATGATGACCACCGATTCCCTGCATCCACCGAGTGGTGCTGTGGCTATTACGGCGGTACTCGGCGGCAATGCGGTGCATGAACTCGGCTATGCTTTCGTTTTCTATCCGGTGCTGCTGAATTCGATCTTATTGATGGTAATTGCGATCGTCTTTAATCGAATGATTGGCAAGCGTTATCCGCAGCAGGCGCAATTGAATACCCGTTCCAAAGATCCGACCCCGACCCAGAAAGTCACTATTCAGCCGCAAGATATTCAGGAAGTACTAGATCAGCAAACCGAGCTGCTGGACATTAGTGAATATGACCTGCAAAAGATTATTCTGGAAGCTCAGGACCGAGCCAATGCCCGTGCGGTCAACCAGTTTACCTGTCAGGACATTATGACTAAAGACGTGGTGACCCTGCATGCCAATGATAATATTCAGCATGCACTGGATAAATTTAAAGAAATGAACCTGATGAGCCTGCCGGTGGTTAATGCGGAAGGCAAGCTGGTGGGAACGCTGGCCATGTATCAGGTGGTAGAATGGTTTAAACGTGCTGCAGATGTGCGCAGCAGCTGGGAACATCAGGTCAAACATATTATGACCCGCAAGGTAGTCACAGTGCAGCCATTGCAGCCGATTCAGGATCTGGTGCCCTATTTTGTGGAGCGTTCCTTTAACTATATTCCGGTAGTGAGTGAGCAGCGTCTGGTCGGAATTATCAGCCGCGCAGATATTATCGCTGCCCTGAATCAGGAACTGAACCATTTTAAAATGAGAGCTTAAAGCTGTTTTGAATAGTTCTGAAAAAAAAGCACCCTCGGGTCACTGCTGTCCCACAATTTTTCACAAGAGGAAGCTCATTTGAGCTTCCTCTTGTTTTATGGGTATTTTATCGGGTGAAAATAAAGCTTTTAAAGTTCTTCTTTCAAACAAATTCACTTGAATTATTCTGA
>NZ_VPEG01000135.1:0-1650 GCF_013417275.1 Acinetobacter sp. YH16038
CGCAGCAAAACCACAAAGACGCGACTTAAAAGCTGTCCAAGGAGCGAAGCGACTGGTGCTGCAACGCATTGTTAGCCTTTTTTCCAAATCTGGTATGTATAATTTATATTAGACATAAAAAACTGTTCAAAAACCAAATTGAAATTCTCAGGCATTATAGGGAATTTGATATCACCTTCGACTTCAACGTGAACAGTAGACAAATGAATTATATCTGCTTTTTCAATAAGGCTATTATAGATTTGACCCCCGCCAGAGACATATACATGATCTGTAACTTTTGATAGCTCTTTCAAAGCATTTTCTATTGAAGGAAAAACTAGGACGTTTTCATTTGAGCTTGAAATTCCGTTCTTTGACACTACTGCATATTTGCGATTTGGAAGAACACCCATAGAGTCAAATGTTTTTCTTCCGACAAGGAGCCATTGATTATATGTGAGCGCTTTAAAGAGTAGTTGCTCACCTTTTACTGACCACGGGATATCAGGACCACTACCGATTACGCCATTTTCTGACACTGCAGAAATCAATGATATTTTCAATTTAACTCCCTTAATGGCTAACTTGATATTAAAATGCAAACTTAACTCTATACTGCTTTAAGCAACTGTTCTATTTAGTAATAAAGCTTTTATCCTTAATTATTTAACATAATAGAGCTTATACGAAACGCAATTTAAAATATTATTGTTTTTCATATAGTTATAAAATTTTGACTGACTTCAAAAACAGTAAAAAGCCGACTTAGAAACAAGTCGGCTTTTTTATGAGCAGGTTTGATACCTTTTGCCAAGAACATAGGTTATTAAATAATCAATTGATAAAATATATTCTTATTATTTCATTTACTCATAAAATATATTCATTATAATGTTGTGTATTCGATCGAATACAATAAAGAGGAACTTTCATGACCGAGATTAAACGTCTCCCTGAATTTGATGAATGGCTAGATAGCATTAAAGACAGTATGACCCGTCTTAAACTGAATCGAAGATTAGATAAGGTTCAGCGTGGTAATTGGGGCGATGTAAAGCATCTTCAAGAAGGTGTTTGGGAAATGCGAGAGTTCTTCGGACCAGGTTGGCGCATGTATTACATCAAACATGGTGATGTAATCATTGTGATGCTTGGAGGTGGTGATAAATCTACACAGCAAAAGGATATAGAACGAGCTGTTGATTTATCAAAATCTTTAGAGGATTGAAAAATGGTTAAAATAGCTGATCTACCTAGCTTTGACATGGCAGAAGCACTTAAGAGTGAAGAAGATATTGTAATGTATCTTAATATGGTTCTTGAAGAGAATGACCCTGCTGAACTAGCTCATGCACTTGGTGTAATTGCTAAAGCTCGTGGTATGACTCAAATCGCTAAAGAAGCAGGAATTGGACGTGAAGCACTTTACAAAGCACTCCGTCAAGATTCAGCACCTCGTTTTGATACGATTAATCGTGTAGTAAATGCTTTAGGTCTAAAACTAACTGTGCAGAATGCATAACTATTAATAAAATTTTGTCTAAGTTCCATCTTATTTAACATAAAATCTCTTATGCGAAATTTCAGCTCGATGCTTTGAAAGATGGCTAAAGCCATGTTTCAAAGTCGGGCAACTTTGCGCTTGCTGTAATTTGATTTGTAATGAGA
>NZ_VPEG01000136.1:0-1648 GCF_013417275.1 Acinetobacter sp. YH16038
ATTCCGGCTCTGCCTCCGAATCACGCTGCGGTATCGAAAGATTACAGTGCGTACCTGATAAGAGCACCAATCAACGGACTAGGGATTTCTTGGATTGCACCGTCGAAAGAAGCCCAACCTAACCAGACTTAGCCAGATTAACGAGCTAAGAGACCATGACCCAATAACTGATCATGGAGAAAAGCAAAGACAAGATGAAGATGTCGCTTCGCTCCGTTTTGATTAGTACCACATTGGGGCATTAGGCGTTTTTTACCTAGATTTTATCGGTGAACAATAACACCTAAACTCTCAACAAGCTGAAGCGCCTGCTCTCCATCCAACTTCACTCCATCTAAATTAATTCGCCTTGCATCAAGCTCGCCAAGCGCCCCACCCGTTAAATCACAACCAGTAAAATCAGCCAAAGACCAATCAAACGATGAAAACTCCCCACAAGAAAGATCGGAGCCACGAAACACGGCGCCAGTTATCACAGTGCCATTCCAGCGATTTTCCCACAGTTCGCACTTTTCTAATATGACTCTAGAAAAATTAGCGTAACTAAGATTTGTCTTGGTTATATAAGCACTACAAAACCATGACCTTGTAGTTATCATATTCATAAAATTAGCCCCTCGAAAATCAGCTCCTTGAGCTAAACACTCACTAATTTCAAGACCTAAGGCGCTAATGTTTTTAAAATTACTCATTGATAAATCGCAGCTTTTAAAGCTAGCGTTTTTTAGTTTGGCTCTATTAAAATCACACCCTTCCAAGCTATTCCTGTCGTAAAAACTACAATCAACAAATTCAGTATCAGTTAAATCAACCCCTGAAAAATCACAATTTGAAAAGGCAATATTTTTAACTCTATTCCCCGTAAATTGATCTCGTGAAAACTTTTCATTGATAAAGTGCTTTTCCATACATGCTACACCTGGTTATTTATACAGTGCAATCATTGTACATTAATTTGAACAACCTTAAACTCTAGCTAAAATTGATTCATACAATCCCTTTTATGTTAAACGGGCGAGTTAGTTTACTAAAACCGCCCATTCATCCGCATTAAAGCCCCTCAAAACGATTTTAAGACACGATCACCCTATCAAACACCCAAATCTACCCTGAAAGTTTAGAACGGTTTCTGTGCCGTTTGGCTTCGTTTTTAACATTATTTTATTAGCCACAAAAATTACCCCTTAACCTTCAAAATAATTATCTTCCCGTTTGACTCATAAACGGTGAACGGGCAGATAAAATTTTTATCTGTCTGTGAATCGTTGGACAAGCGCAGCGCGTCAGAAAAAGACTCGTAGAGGCTTCGGGGTATCAGGGGAAAGCCCCCTGAGTACGCGACGGTAATAAACGGTAAAAATGTCCCCATTTTGTCCCCGTTTGTGTATCGTCGCCCTCGTGCCTGTAATTTTGTATTTGGAGATATTTTTAACAAACCAATTAAAAACGCATAGGTAACACACCTTAGAGCCTTGTACGTCAACGTTTTTAGACAACGAGAAAAAAGGGGAATTAATGGCAGAGAGCAAAAAAACAACAACGGTGAGCTTTAGAATTGAAGATGATCTCAAAGATAAACTTCAAATCATTGCTGAACGAGAAAATAAAACTATCACCAACAAAGCACGTGAAATCCTCGCTGAATCAC
>NZ_VPEG01000137.1:0-1638 GCF_013417275.1 Acinetobacter sp. YH16038
TATCATGCTTATTACATTTCGATTCAGGTACATTACAACCATACCCTTATCATTTACATAAGTTACTTCATTAACCCAACGAGAAACGGTTACAGCATCCGTATCAGCATACCTATCAATATAGCTGAACTGTCTATTAAACAATTGTTTTGTAGCATCTGCTAACTGTGAGTAGGCGTTACTCTCATCAGTCTTGTATTGATCTCTGTAAGCTGTAGCCTTAACTTCAATTGGTGTTTCAGGTGTTAGTTTATCTAGCTCTCTAGCTTCAACTATGGCTAATAACATCAATCTTTGCTCAACCAATGACAGATTGAAACTGGCATCAATCAAACTATTATCTTTAACCACAAGCCTTGAATCCTTACTCATTTCCCCTCTCAACACTTTGGTAGTGAATTTGTTATTTTGTTATATTAGTAATCTTTTATCACTGTTCTAATATAATATCAATATCATCAATACGGTAATTAATATCACATTAAACCACTTATCAACAGGTAAAAAGTATCACACATTACGGTAAAAAGTATCACACATACCCTCTGAAAGCCTTATAGGGCAAGGCATACAGCAAACAGTAAAGCATTTTAAAGCTTTTTTTATTTCAGAAAAGCCCATCTTCCTTTCAAGAATTTTGATTTTAATTTTGATTATCTGCATAGCAAATTGAGTGCATGGATTCAGATATATTTACCTATCCTGCAATGCAGGTTGGACAGGGAATAGACATTTACACTTGCTCATGGCTTCTCATTTGCGCTCTAAGGTGCTTCTAAAAAGTATAGTGGTACATAGATATAGGTAAGGTGTATTTCGTTCAATCTGAGCGATTCTGTGAGCATCTAGGACTATATTTAAATCCTATCTCTACCAATCTGATAGCTGTGTACGCCGTGACAGGTATTTGATACGTTCCCAAAAATTTGGGAGCGTACAGAGTTATCAGAATCCAACCGACTGCATGAAGTTTGATAAGGTATTGAGAAGAACAGAGGGCGTGGAGAAAACAGAAATTAGAAAAGAGAAAAGAGAATACAAGTTACATCATTTGTTTTTAAATCTATTCAAGCAATAGAGCATTAGTGTGCATACAAATATCTAGTTTTATAAATATTATTAACCATACAAATTTTTGTTTATTTCTGAATACAACTAGATCAGTAGAACAAGCCTTTCATTAAAATTAGTTATGTAATGTCTATCTGCTTCTCAATGGAAAGGAAGCGGAGCTTTAAAAGAAAAACCCCTGCTTAATACGGAGTACCTATCCTCAAACTAAGGACAGGATTTAGGGGTGGGAGCAGATTAGCTTTATCCCCTCCCTCTTTGACAAGGTACTTAAATCAATACCTGGTCTACGCTGACAGATTTTAATATCCTCCATTGCAGGACAATGAATTAACTAAGCAATTACTAATCAAATATCTCTATAGCTCTAAATAGCTCTCATTTGCTCTTACAGCTCGTTTAAGGTTAAGTGGTGCAAGTGCATAGGCAAGGTGTCTAAACGCTCTCCTATGAGCAATGGTGAGCATAAAGAAGTATATTTATATCTCTATCTAGGGGTAGGATTATCTGACAACCACAATATCTAGTATCTAATAAAATACATCATCCAAAAATGGATACTGAATA
>NZ_VPEG01000138.1:0-1633 GCF_013417275.1 Acinetobacter sp. YH16038
TTGTTTTATGCTTGGATATAAGGCTTATTTTAAAATAATAGTAGTGAAGATTTTCTAAAATTAACATAATACACCTTATACGCAATGCTTTTGAAATTGTGTTATAATTCAATTTGTTGATTCAAGTTTTATAGCCCATTCACCCTCGAATGGGCTTTTTTTATGATTTTTCATGTTCCACGCTTACTTACTGATCAATGTTCCACGGTTTTATTCATTTTAATTAAATAATTTTTGTTAATCATAGGGTCTAAAAAAACGGCTCCAAAAGCCCCTTTTTTCAGGTTCAGGTTCAATATGCTCTGGTACTGGAATTCGCTTCTTAGGCTCTTGGATCTCAGTCTGAATCTCAGCTTCTTCTTTTGGTTCAACAGTCTCTTGGGGTGTTGCAACTGGTGTTGGATCTTCTACCTTTGGAGGTTTTGGGGCTTCCAGTAGGCGTTGCATTGCTTCGATTTGTTCTTGGTAGAAGTTTTCTCTCTCTAAAGACTGATTTTCTCGCAAAATTGATTGGTTTAATTGACGTTCAAGCATGTCAACTTGACGTTTTAGCATGTCAATTTCTGTTAAGTTTTGACTGTCAGTTGATTTACTTTGATTGACAGTTACATTTTTGTTTTGTGGTTCTCCAAAGACTCTAAGTGCCTCTGCAAAGTCAATCAAACCATCTGAGCTTTTAGATAAATTTCCTTTATTAATATGAGCATATATAGCTTGTCGTGAATATCCATATAGCTTTGCAAGTTCCGATACTGATAGCTTTTTCATAGTTGTAAAGTTGTTATCAAGTCATGTTAATAATTGACTATTCAATTGACAGTGTCAATTAACTTAATGACTTGAATCCTAACTGCTTTAAGTAAGGCATATATTCTCTTACTTTTGCAGGGTCTATTAGCTGATTAGCAATTCGTTTAGCAAAATCCTCATAACTCTCACCAACTTCACTATATTGGTTCGCAAAAGCTGAGTCATAGGCAAGTTTGTTTGAGAACAAATCAATTTGGCTAACTGTAAGAGGCTTTTCTTTTTTCTTTTCTTTAGAAGGCTTCGTAGTTTCTTTTTTTCCAATTACGAATCTAAAACCTGTAATTTTTTTGCCATCTTTAAGGTTGGAGAAAGATACTTGTAGTTCAGTAGATTTATTAATTTCTGATACCGCTGGTACGATAACTCTTTTTTTTAAATTCCAAAGCAAGGAATACTTATTTTGTAACTCGAATATATTTCTGAACTCTTCTTCTTTGAAATCTCTGTGTCCTATATTTTCGTATTGTTTTAATAATTGATAAAGCTGGATGGAGTGGGATCCTCTTAGCTGTAAAACTTCTTTAATTGTAAACTTTGTGTATGGATGATTGTTATTAAATATAGACAACATAAACAGGACTTCATTTGTGAAGTAAAAGCTTATTTTTCCATCTGCATATTCAATACGAATTACCCAGTGAACCGACACGCGATTACCTTTTGTATTTATGTAAGAAAAGTATCTTCCACGAAGATCATCAGCAGCTCTTTTTAATTGAGAGTAGGCACTGCCTAGTTCGATATCACATGCTTCAGCAAAGTCTTTAGCAGTAATAGTAAATTTACTAGATTCACTCATTGGATTAAGACGAACTATAGGGCT
>NZ_VPEG01000139.1:0-1633 GCF_013417275.1 Acinetobacter sp. YH16038
AAGAATATTATTATTGCTTTGTCTGCAAGTAACCGAGCGAGTGTCTACGAGCGATTGAGCAACATCAAAATTCCGTCCACGCCTTTTCCCTGATTACAAGCTCCCTATCCATCAATCACTGTCAATTCAGAGCATCCCGAATGGGTGCGAACTATTGGCATCTGCTTCATGAGCGAAGCGAAAGAAAAAGCACATGAGCGAAGCGAATTCATAGTTGCTTTTGATCTTGCTTTTGCTTTTGAAACGACACGAGCGAAGCGAGTGCCATAGCTTTTGATTTTGCCTTTAATTCTCTTTTATTCTTTTAAAAAGCTTTTAAATACTTTTAGACACCCTTCCAGACAACATATAGCAAGGCTTTCAGACTTTAAAAAACTACAAATGGCATGAACTAAACTACACTATATTTAATGTAGTTTTATGTTAAAAACTACAAAAATCGTGTGCAAAAATAAATCAATATGATATAAAAAACTACTTCTTGCGGAATGTAGTTTCATGGATTATAAAAAAACATACCCTGTATCTTGGGTTGTTATGCAGAATACGATTCAAGAGTGCTTTAAAAGCATGAGTATTGATGAAAAACGCTTATTAATTCTTGCTAGTCCTATAGCTCGGATAATTGATGCAACTGAAAAAGATGCAATCACCATAACATCAGAGAGCTTTGCAAAAGAATGCGGTATAAAAACCAACTCAGCGTATTCGCAAATGGAAGAAGCGAGTAAAAACCTGTTAAGACGTTATTTTTCCTATGGTGATAATAAGAAAAAAACCTACTGTAACTGGGTCATTAGAGCAATATATGAGAATGGTTCAATATCCATATGCTTCCCAGAGGAAGTTCTTTTGATGCTCAAAGAGTTCGACAAATTAAATCCATACACTAAGTACAAGAAAGACATCGTACTCAGTCTGAAAAAAGACTACTCGTTCGACCTATATCATTTAGCAAAAAAATATCAAGCTATGGGACAATTTGAAATGTCCTTAGAGCATATAAAAACTGAGTTAGGTTTGCCAAAGTCCTACGACAAGCTATGTAATTTAAAAGACCGTGTAATTAAGCCTTCATTAGATGAAATTACAGCTAATACAGACATTGAACTCACTTATGAAAACGTTAAACAAGGACGGTCTGTGGTTGGTTTCAAGTTTATTGTGAAAGAGAAGCCTAAGCCAAAACTCATAGCACCCGAGAGAGAGACAAAGACAGTAGAGCTATTTTGTAATATGTCAGATCCCCAAATTAATAAATACAGCACTATTCTATCTAAACTTTCTGAACTTTCTGATCTAAGTAATTTTCCTGACTATCCTACTTTTGCGATTTGGATTAGTGGGATTTTACGAGATCCAAAAAGTGTAAGGGAAGAAACGGCTAAACGAATTTTGAAGGCTCTACATCAAAAAACGGATTTCAAACCATAAAATCAGATTATCCATATGAGCTAACAAATCCCGTGAAACATTGCTTAAATACTAAGCGTGGAACGTGAACAATCATTAAAAAAGCCCAATCGGAGAGGGTTGGGCTTTTTGCTATACGATAAAACTATGATTTATATGAAATAAAAAGAAGCATTTCGTATAACGCGTATTATGTTAATTTTAGGAAATCTTAATCGAA
>NZ_VPEG01000140.1:0-1602 GCF_013417275.1 Acinetobacter sp. YH16038
ACGAAAAACCCCGACAGGATGTCGGGGTTTTTTATTACCAAAAATTTGATTCGCATAATTCGTATTATGTTAATTTTAGAAAAGATGCATAATCATTTTTTACCGTATATACGTGAAAATTCCTTATCATTTAAATACTTATTAGAATCTCTTTTTTCTTCATATTCTTCTTCTAGAATTTCAGCTGTTACAACTGGAAGTAATTGATAGAGTTCCTTTAATGCGTCTTTATTCCCTGTAACTTTTTCATAAAAGGTTTGTCCATCAATTCGACGAATTCGCTCATTTTCTTCTCTATTCTTTTTGGATACATTATCAGATGGAGTAAAAGTTTCATCATAACTTTTACCGTTTTTTGGAAGAATTTCAACATAGTATGCTACGACACTTTCATCCTCGGGTAACTTACTTTGAAGATCATCATAGATAGACTTTTTATGATTACCCTTAGTCGTATTATGTTTATTTTTTACCTCAGCGATAAATCCCTTAGCGGTTCCATCTAAATCAATAAGGCTTCCTGTTTTTAAATTTTGTACTCCATCTAAAGTTCCGAGAACAGCCTGATGCAACTCTCCTATCTGATTTTGGAGAGTTTTTTGTACTTGGCGTTGTTTTTCCTGCACCATCCACTCTTCCATAGAGATATCTTTGATAGTTGTTTCAATCGTAGCGGCAAAAACATCAATAGTATTTCTATACATATCTTGTTCAGCAGAATCTTGAGATTCATAAGCTGATTTTACTAAAGGTCTTAAAACTTCCTTGACCTTATCTTTATCAAACGTTGACACTATTAAAACTCCTAAAATAATTGTGGACCTGGCTCTCCTTCCGAGTTAAACTTATGACTTGTTCTGTAATAACCTTAACGCACCTATGAACATACTTACTTCCTTTGATGATTGCTTCTCGGCAGAAACAATTGCTGATGCCTTATCAGTTTCTAAAAGGAATATTGAATCATGGGCGAAGAATGGAAAACTTGTTCCGATTCTAGATCCTGCAACCCACAAAAAACCATATAAAAAAGAACAGTTAATTCAATTTCCCGAATTCTCTGCAATGTTTAATAGCTCATGGCAAGAACAAGAAAAAACAACTCCAATTAGAGAGTTTTCTCTTGTCGAGTTATTTGCAGGAGCAGGCGGATTAGCTTTAGGTTTAGAAAAAGCTGGCTTCAAATCAATTTTATTAAATGAGAAAGATAAATTTGCATGTCAGACTTTACGATTTAATAGACCTGAATGGAACGTAATTGAAGATGATATTGCTAATGTTGATTTTCGTCATTTACAAGGAAAAGTTGACTTATTAACAGGAGGATTCCCATGCCAACCTTTTTCGTATGCTGGTAAACAGTTAGGTTTTGAAGATATCCGAGGAACTTTAGTTTTTGAGATGGCTAGAGCTATCAAAGAAATTCAACCTAAAGTTTTCTTAGCAGAAAATGTAAAAGGATTAGCTGAGAATGATAATGGAAAAACCCTCACAACCATCATTTCAATTCTAGAAGAACTAGGCTATGAGATTATTGAAAAAGACATCTATAAAGCTTTGTTCTATAAAACCCCCCAGAAGCGTGAACGTCTCATAATTATT
>NZ_VPEG01000141.1:0-1585 GCF_013417275.1 Acinetobacter sp. YH16038
GAACTTCCTGTTCCCGATGAGTTCATCATAGGAAAATTCCACTGTCCCAGGTAGCCGCAAAGGGCCGAGATTTATGTACGCCAGAGCGTACAAAATAGCCTAAATTTTATCCACAGCAATTGGGGATAGTTTCACAACCTGGATCCGCATGAAATGGGCACTGATTGCCAAATTGATCATTTATTAATCGATTTTCTTGGCAAAATGTTACAGATTTGCTTAAAAACTCACCAACTTATTACAAAAGCCAATTTATGGTGGTTTCTTAGTCATGACTAAAATTTTAAGTTTTTGATATTTATATTAATATACAAATGTACTTCGTATAACTGCCATTATGTTAAATAGGGAATTCAAAGCTCTTTCTAAGAGTTGGTATAGTGGTAATACTTATTGAGTGCGTAAAAGAATTAGATTAATAAAATACTCAAAAGAAAAATAGTAAAAGGGAACTTACAGAAAATAAGTTACCGGCTCTTAAAATTATATTTAAACAAAGAAGCCCAACTAAATGATTGGGCTTCCTCATATCTAACTTTACCTTATGATTTTCATCAGTGTACTGCAAGAATTTAGACTACTTGTTGACTTGAACACCTTTAAAAATCAATTTCTCTTTTTTTTGTGTTTCTATAAGCAGTTGTGCCTGCCCCTTACGAGATTGAAGATATAATGTGGGAGCATTCACCAGAATATCTATCATCGTACTTTCACGTAAGTTGATATCATCAGGACAGCCCATCATTGTGGCAACAATTGGTTGTTCAGCATATAAATGATTGCCCTTAAAATGAATACCAATCGAATTTATATTACAAAACAAATTCCCAATATACAGCATCTTTTCTGCAAATTTTAGCGTGATAGGTTGGTCAGGTTTTGAAGCCAGAAATAATGAATCTATACGTTCACTATTAGCATTTGTTGCCTCGATTAATTCCCAAGAAAATTGCGCCAAGGTCTGCTCACTAAAGGACATCACTTGTAATTCTTGTATCTTGGACTGATCGGCTGAGGAAGGCTTATGACAAGCGCTCAAAAGTCCAACGACGAACATCAGTATAAATATTCTAGTCATCGTTATTGTCCGTATAATAATGAGTAACCCTCTTTATAGAGTTCATCAGTAGAATAATCGCTTTTGATGATCTTTAATTTTATTTATTCTCATGATTTTTCCTTGATCTAATTAAATTTTCAAAAAATACATCTACTTTGTGGTGCTATAGCTAAATTCTAAAGGCTATAGAATGTAAATATTTCTGTAAAACACCATTTTATAAAGTTTTGTACTGCTAACTTAAGTAATTAGCTATATTTGCTTATACAACATCAAGTATTAGTATAAATTTTATTTAAATAATATCGAGCTATTTTGAAATTTTTGTGACTATTTTTTTACACTTTTAGGGCACTCATCTTTCTAGGATAAATGTATTAATTATTAAAGAATGGTTATAGATTAAGTGAATCATTTCTAAGAGATTCTAAAATTAACATAATACCAATTATACGAAATGCTCTAAATTATTTGTTTTAATTCAATAGTTTATTTCGTATTGAAAAGCCCAATCACACCCGATTG
>NZ_VPEG01000142.1:0-1566 GCF_013417275.1 Acinetobacter sp. YH16038
CTTGGCCGCATGCCGAAAATTCAGATGCTCGGCGACGGCGATGAACTGAACAAGGGAAATGAGCGGTATCCTGCCAGACAGGATACCGACATTCACGAGGTTTCGATGGTTAGTGCGCCGCATCGGAGCGGGCCTGCTACCAGTCGTCGGTTAGACGACTGGCGACTTCTCGGTGGCAGCCCCACGGAGCCGAAGGAGCACCAGCCCCAACGAAACCAGTACCGCCATCGCCGTGGCGTAACAGATCACGGGCCACGCTGTGTCACCGTTTAAAAGTGCCACCGCCAATGTCCCGACAATGCTGACTATCAGGCTTTGAACGCAGAAGTAGAACGCGACCGCTGATCCCGCGATGTCGTCGAACTCTGCCAAAGCGCCGTTCGCGGTAACGGACACCGTGAAGACAATACCGACCGCGACAACCCACATCGGTAGGATGAAGGTGAGGAATGACGGCGAGCCGTAAAGTTCGCCGATCCCCAACAGGACCGCTCCGCAAACAAGCAACGCCATCCCACGCGCCACGCATCCTGCGATGCCCCATCTGGCGACAAAGGACTTCGCGAAACGGGTTGTCACGATCATTACAAGCGCGACAGTGGCGAAGGCAAAGCTGAATCCGATCTCGGAATATTCCGCTTGGCCTATGAGCACACGGGGAGCCGTCGAGAAGAAGACGAAGTAGGTGCCCATACCGGCGCTAAAGCCGACAGTGTAAACCCAAAAAGCCGGACTCGCGAAGATCGGCAAGACAGATCGGCGCGTCTTGACTTGATCCAGAGGGCGGGTTTCGTGCCACCTGAAACCCGCATTTAGGAGTGCGAGCATCGCCAGTATAGCCAAAGTAATGAATATCGCCTGCCATCCCAAGAACTCGCCGATCAATACTCCGGCGATAGGGCCGAGCGCAGGCACGAACGCCAGCATCGAACTGAAAAGGCCGTAGATGACGACACCCTCAGGACGGTTGGCATAAACGTCGCGAACCGTCGCGAACGTCGCCACCAGCATGGCCGACGCGCCCACTGCTTGAAGTAGACGGAAAGCGACAAAGGCCGGTGCAGTTGAAGACCAAGCTGCTCCCAGAGACGCAATGACGAAAGCCGTTGCGCCCGCAAGTAGAATTGGCCGTCGCCCGATTCTGTCTGAGAGCGGACCAAAAATCACCTGGCCCACGCCGAGCATCACCATATAGAGGCTCAACGTGAGTTGGATCATAGCGGGCGTCGTGTTCAGGATGCCGGGCATCGCTGGAACGACAGGGAGATAAATATCCATCGCCAGTGAAGCGAGGATGTCGAAAGGAGCCATCAGCAGCAGTGCTGCCGGCAGCGTATAGGCCCACGCGGGGCGTGTGGTGGTCATGACGAATCAACCCTCGATTAAGGAATACCGGGCGACGTCTGCTCGTCAGCAATCAGATGAGACTAGCCTTACAGAGCGCCGCAACAACAATACTGGTTGTTGCGGCTTACTTGTCTGCTGACTTGGAATTTCCCATCTGATTACTCCACGCTTACGAATATGAATTGCTACATTTTATCCGATTATCTTTTGCTTCGCAAT
>NZ_VPEG01000143.1:0-1565 GCF_013417275.1 Acinetobacter sp. YH16038
AGTACCAGCGTACGGCCCACAGAATGATGTCACGCTGAAAATGCCGGCCTTTGAATGGGTTCATGTGCAGCTCCATCAGCAAAAGGGGATGATAAGTTTATCACCACCGACTATTTGCAACAGTGCCGATAAAAATATATCATCATGAACAATAAAACTGTCTGCTTACATAAACAGTAATACAAGGGGTGTTATGAGCCATATTCAACGGGAAACGTCTTGCTCGAGGCCGCGATTAAATTCCAACCTGGATGCTGATTTATATGGGTATAGATGGGCTCGCGATAATGTCGGGCAATCAGGTGCGACAATCTATCGATTGTATGGGAAGCCCAATGCGCCAGAGTTGTTTCTGAAACATGGCAAAGGTAGCGTTGCCAATGATGTTACAGATGAGATGGTCAGACTAAACTGGCTGACGGCATTTATGCCTCTTCCGACCATCAAGCATTTTATCCGTACTCCTGATGATGCATGGTTACTCACCACTGCGATCCCCGGGAAAACAGCATTCCAGGTATTAGAAGAATATCCTGATTCAGGTGAAAATATTGTTGATGCGCTGGCAGTGTTCCTGCGCCGGTTGCATTCGATTCCTGTTTGTAATTGTCCTTTTAACAGCGATCGCGTATTTCGTCTCGCTCAGGCGCAATCACGAATGAATAACGGTTTGGTTGATGCTAGTGATTTTGATGACGAGCGTAATGGCTGGCCTGTTGAACAAGTCTGGAAAGAAATGCATAAGCTTTTGCCATTCTCACCGGATTCAGTCGTCACTCATGGTGATTTCTCACTTGATAACCTTATTTTTGACGAGGGGAAATTAATAGGTTGTATTGATATTGGACGAGTCGGAATCGCAGACCGATACCAGGATCTTGCCATCCTATGGAACTGCCTCGGTGAGTTTTCTCCTTCATTACAGAAACGGCTTTTTCAAAAATATGGTATTGATAATCCTGATATGAATAAATTGCAGTTTCATTTGATGCTCGATGAGTTTTTCTGATAGTTAGTCTTTGTAGAGACACAAACCTGAAATTCCGGACACCGCGCTTCAGGACATCTCCCTGGACGCCGATATCTGGCAGTATCCGTACGGTACTATCGAACGCCGGGCCAACGGTACTACCCTGCCCTTTATGACTGACGACCGGCTATCTCACCCACGCACTTCTCCCTGAAATTTAGCATCGTCGCGGTTAATGTCGAAAATTTGCCACCTGACGTGGTTGGCATCGAGGGTGAAAACTGCCGTGGCGAGGGTGTTCTCCTCATCCGGATCGTCGGCAGCCAGCCGGTATTCACCGGCATCAATTTTCAGATTGATATCGTGCAGCACCTGGGTGGTGCCGAAATGTTTAGCGACCGCGCTAAATTCGGCACTGTTGCAAAGTTAGCGATGAGGCAGCCTTTTGTCTTATTCAAAGGCCTTACGTTTCAAAAACTCTGCTTACCAGGCGCATTTCGCCCAGGGGATCACCATAATAAAATGCTGAGGCCTGGCCTTTGCGTAGTGCACGCATCACCTCAATACCTTTGATGGTGGCGTAAGCCGTCTTCAT
>NZ_VPEG01000144.1:0-1536 GCF_013417275.1 Acinetobacter sp. YH16038
CAAAGACTTTTCTCTTTGATTTGCTAAATCTAACTGATTTTTGAGTAAAGAAATCTGATCTTTTAATACATTTTCAACTTCAGATTGAACGTGTACCTGTACATCCTTCTGAACTTGTTCAGTACGTGTACTGGACTGAACACCGACTGGATTGCCATAAACTCTGATAAGTTCAGATAAGTCTATAAGACCATCATGATCTCTTGATAATTCACCACTTTTTAAAGCCTCGTATATTGTTGTACGTGATTTTTTAAAGGCTTTACTTGCGTCCATAACGCTAAATTTTGTTGTGTTCAATGGAATCCCTCAGTACGTGTACAAGGATGTTTATGTGAACATCCAATCTGAACATGAAGTTTATTTTGTATTAAAGCCTACTTTTTTTAGATATGGGAGTAGTTCTTCAAATTTTTGTGGATCTCGTAGCATTTCAGAAATTCGAACTGCAAATTGTGAGTAGCTTTCAGTACCTTGAGAATATTTATTCATCTCTGGAAGCTCAGACAGTTTACTGGCAAAAAGATGACGCTGTGCATCGGTAAATTTTGAGAAAATCTCAAGAGCAGTTTGCTCTTTGTTATGAGCTATAACGACTTTTTTCAGTTTAAAGTTGAATGAAAAACCAGAAATATTACGTCCCTTTTTATGTTGCTGACATTGGACGTTAATATCCGTGTGTTCATTAATTTGGGCAATAGCTAGATTTAATACTCGATCTTTAAAATTTCCCATTCTTGTATATTCATCATCAAGAACGCCTATTTTTTGTCTGAACTCTGCTAGTTCGATAATTGGAGTTTGACCCGTACTACGCCAAGCAATTAATAATTCATACAACCGCACAGCATAAGCACTGCTGAGATTACTAATCTGTTGTAACTCATATTTAGTGAATTGTTCTTCTAAACGTGTAATAAGTGGCACGATTGCAGGGGCAAATATTAACTTTACTGTAGCCTCATCATCGATATATCTAATCTCGCTCACCCAGCGACTTAAAACATTCTCTACATTTCCTCTTTTATTAATTTCTTGATAGCTAAATTGACGTACAAATAGATCCTTACAAGCATCTTTTAACGCTTGGTAAGCTGTTTGTCTTGCAACATTAAATTGATTTACATAACTCTCAGCATGCACTTCTAAGGGGTCATTTGCATTGATTCCTCGACCACTATCTCTTGCTTCGACGATAGCTAATAAGATCAAACGTTGTTCTACTAAGTCTAAGTTATAACTCGCATTAATTAAGGCATTATCTTTAACTACTAAGTCCCGCATTTTATTTGTCTACATTATTACTTATGAATATAAATCTATAATAATAAATATGTAGATTAATGCAAGGTAAACGTAGTTAAATCTACAAAAAAAATAATGTAGATTATTGGTAGGTAAACGTAGTCATATTGGTAGGTAAACGTAGTCATATTGGTAGGTAAACGTAGTCATATTGGTAGGTAAACGTAGTCATATAAGATCTAGAAGCCTTTATTTACAAAGACTTGATCATGTCTAAAAGCATTTAAAAGC